>JAISBK010000153.1 GCA_031266255.1 Treponema sp. | reverse complement strand
GGGGGTTGACGAGTAAGAAAGATATAGGTTAAGCTCTTAATAACACTTGGGGCGCTTGGCTCAGCTGGTTAGAGCGCCACGTTTACACCGTGGATGTCAGAGGTTCAAATCCTCTAGCGCCCAAACCGAAAATCAATGAAAATCCCCCCATCGCGTACCGGTTTCTACGCTCACCCTCAGGGGAACCTTGAGGGTAACCGCAGCTTCCATCTCCTGCTGAACCAAACGAGCGGTTTCTGTAGCGTAATCCTGGGGAACTTCTAGGATCAATTCATCATGAACCTGCAAAAGCAGCCGGGCAGGGCTGTTTTCAGCGTTGAGCCGCTGGTCAAGCCGTACCATAGCGGTTTTGACGATGTCTGCAGCAGAACCCTGGATAGGGGTGTTCACCGCCTCCCGCTCTGCCCCAGCTTTCACCGTCTTGTTCCGGGAATTAATATCAGGAATAGCCCGTTGTCGGCCAAAAATGGTGGTAGCATACCCTGATTCCTCGGCTTTTTTAATGAGTTCATCAATGAAACAGCGGATTCCCGCATAGGTTTTAAAGTAGGCTTCGATAAAGGCGGCAGCCTTGCTGCGGTTTATCCCCAAGGCATTGGCCAGCCTAAAGGCGCTCATACCGTACATCACCCCAAAGTTGATGGTCTTGGCAATGCGGCGCTGATCCCCCTGGACCTGGGCTTCATCAATGTCGAAAATCAAGGCCGCGGTCCGGGCATGGACATCTTTACCTTCTTTGAAGGCCGTGATGAGGTTTGCATCTTCCGAGAGGTGGGCCAGGACCACCAGTTCTATTTGGTTGTAATCCGCGGATATGAGCACCTTCCCCGGCCCCGCGATAAAGGCCTCCCGAATCCGACGGCCCGCTTCATCCCTGATGGGGATGTTTTGTAAATTCGGGTCCCGACTGGAAAGACGGCCGGTTACCGTACCGGTCTGGACAAACGAGGTGTGCAGCCGACTCTGAGCATCCGCCATATCCGCCAGGGTATCCACGTAGGTGGATTTGAGCTTGGCCAGGGTCCGGTGACGAAGGATGAGGGCAGGTACCGGATCCTCTACCGCCAGCTCTTCCAGTACCTCCACATCGGTAGAATACCCTGTCTTGGTCTTCTTGCCCGGTTTGAGCTTCCGTTCGGTAAAGAGGACCTCCTGCAGTTGTTTGGGAGAAGCCAGATTAAACTCATGACCCACCAGTGTATAGGTTTCATGCTGGATCTGCTGTAATTCAGCGGATAGTTCAAGGCCATACGCTCTGAGGATATCGTCTTGAATCTGTATCCCGACCCCTTCCATTTCCGCCAGAACGGGAAGCAGCGGCATTTCTAGATCCATAAAAAGCTGGAGCGATGCGGCGTGGTTTTGCAGCATCGGCTCAAGCAAGTACCGCAGCCGTATGCACAGATCCGCATCTTCCGCAGCATACCGGACCGCGGTTTCCAAGGGTACCTTATCAAAGGTACTGTCCTTAGGTACCACGTCTTTATAAGCCAGGGGATTGTATCTAAAATAGAAAACCCCCAGGGAATCCAGGGAATAGTTCTTCCGTTCAGGATAGAGCAGCCAGGCGGCAACCATGGTATCCCAGATTCGACACTGCCACCGAGGTATACCCCAAGCCCGGGAAACTTCGTAGTCGTATTTGGCATTATGGGCAATGATGGTCATGGCCGGATCCGCGAACAAAGATGCGATCCGGTCCCGCACCTGCTCAGGGGGAAGAAAGGGGGAGATCCCCTCATGGGGAACCAGGGGAACATATACCGCGTGCTTAGGGTTGACCGCCAAGGAGATACCTACTGGATGGGCGTGCCAGGCATCTAGGGAATCGGTCTCAAAATCCAGGGCAACCAAGCCCTGGCTGCGGACCTGTTCCAAAAGGGCTTCAAGCTCCCCAATGTTCACGAGTACGCGATAGGTTCCCTCACCCAAGAGCGCTGGATCCACGAGCAGCTCCTGCTTCCCTGACGCGGTCCCATGAGGATCGTGCTCAGACCCTGTTCCCGGTTCCTGAACCGGTTCAGCTTTTTCAGGAAATCCACCGGCAGGGGCGGATGTATCCACCTTGGGATCCAAGATTTTGGCACTTTGCCGGATCCCTTCCCGCATGAGCATCCGGGCCCCGGCAGAACGGTCCAGGTTTTCCACTGAAAGCGCTTCAATCGTCAGGTCGGCGTACTGATTGCGGAACAAGGGAACGGTATGATCCAGGGTGATGAGGGATTTGGAAAAATAGGCCATTTCTTTACCTTGGGCAAGCTTTTTACCAATTACCCCTTCAATACCCGCAAGGTTTTGGTAAATTGCATCCAAAGAACCATACCGGGCAATGAGTTTTACCGCGTTTTTTTCACCGATTCCCATAACCCCCGGCACATTATCAGATCGGTCTCCGGTAAGGGAGAGCAGATCCAGCACCTTGTCAGGGTCTACTCCCCATTGGGCCTTTACCTCAACAGAACCTACCAGTTCGTAGGGGATATTCCCGGTTGTGGAGTTAGTTGGCGTAGGCCGCAGTTCATAGATACCCTGACCCACCAATTGAAGCAGGTCTTTATCTTTGGAAATGATGTAACAGTGCCGATTTTCATCCGCACATTTTCGAGCAAGCGTCGCAATGATGTCATCCGCCTCGTAACCTTTTACCCGGAAGACAGGAACCCCCAAACATACCAGGAATTCTTCGATGAGGGGAACCTGCTCATGGAGATCCTCCGGGGCGTGCTGCCGCGTGGCCTTGTATCTTGGGTACATCTTGTGCCGGAACGTAGGAGTTCGGGAGTCAAAGGCCACTGCCATACGGCGAGGTTTCTGAAGGGTATCAAGGAGCGTACCGGCTTGGTCCGCCACCGGAGCCCCGTCATATAAAAGGCTCACTAAGGTTCGGGCAAACCCCACCAGGGCTGAAATATTCTGGCCTGCAGGGTTACGCAAGGGCCGGTTTCCAAATGCAAAATAGAAACGATAGATAAGACCATACGCGTCTATAAGATACAAGGGAGCTTTACGCTGCTCAGTGCTTTTTGATGCCATCACGATACTCTTTATTGTTTGTTAAGATGCTCAGGGTTTACCGGTTTACCACCCCAGTTTCTCGGACTTTGACGTTTGCTTATAATTATCTTGACTTACATCTGTATATCAATACACGAAGCAACCCCTGTGCTTGCATATACCGATATTCTTCTCAAGGGGCTTGCCCTAAGGGTTTCTATCTGAGCACGAAGCTCCCCCATTTGTTTTGCCAACAGTTCCCGGTTTCGTTTTGACCGGATCAACACTTCGTTTTTACAGACTTCCAGAGCAGCTTTCAGCTCGGTAATCGCAACCTGTTGGGGGTCTGCAGGATAGGCAGCATCGTACCCCTTTTCAAGGGGAAGGACAACCTTTTGGATAGAAAAGAGTTCCTTTTCAATCTGTTCTTCTAGTTCCACATAGAAGAGGATCTCTTCACCCCGGCCATTTGTAATCGCCTCCTGCTGCTTATCAAGGACGTCAAGATACAAACCAAACCGGGTCTGTTGGGCGATCAGGAGTTCCCCCAGATACCGCGCCCGGGCACACCCGTGGTCCACAGGAGAAAAATCTCCTGAATTCGCCCCTCTCTTCCCGAAACCCTGGGACTGCCCCTGAAATACCCCGGTCATACTGATCCTAGCTGGTAATATCAACACCGGCCCGGGACTTCACGCCGCTTTCAAAGGACGTTTTGGTGACCGCTTCGCCCCAGGCTCCTCGCAGTTCAATGACCATATCCCGAATACCGATGAGGCGCTGTGTATCCAGGCTAATCGTTACTTCTAAAAGTTCCTGATTAAACCAATTGTACAGGGAAAAGAGGTTTTGGGCGATTTCTCCTCCCTCCTCAAAATCCAGGGATACCATTAATTCAGAGATGATTTCCTGGCTTTTGAGGATAGATTTCCCTATCTGTTCGATCTTACTCGGATTTTTTTCCTGAGTATACTGCTCTAAGAGATCCACCCCTTGATCCAGATATTTCACCGCTTCATTATACAACATAATGATGAGCTGTCCCTGACCAGCAGTCTTGATTTTGGTCTCCCGATATATAGACAATGCATTTGGATTGCTATTCGACACCATGTCCCCTCCACAAATAATATATCGAAACTATACCGGTATCGTCTAATAAATTTATAGGTATATCTTTTCTTATCGGTACGTTCTTTTTTTATTCTAAGGTACTTTTATAGGTTAGTATAGGGGATTTTTAGCAAGGCTGTTACAAATCAGTGAAAATAAGCCCCCCTAAGGCGTGCCCTCACCGCATCATGGCCTGCCGAAACCAATAACCTTATACAAAAACATATCCATTAAAAGGGTTTCAAGTCCTATACCACCGGAACGGACGAGTATGTCGTAGTCCCCAATCAAGGAGATACAGGCATCCACCCCAAACAAATCGTATCGCTGGCTTGCCCGTTCATAATCTTTACGGGCTTTGGTAGAGGCAAGCCCCAGTTTCTTAAACTCAAACTCGTTGGCTTTTCCAGATGCAACCAGGCTCATGTAATCCCTGAGCTTTCTGAAACACCAGGCAAGCCCTGCCAAGAGCGCCACAGGGGATTCCTGGGCTCCCAGGAGGGTATGGAGCGATTCAAGACTTTTGGCTAAATTCCCGGTACTGATACGGGAAAACAGGGTAAAAGCGGATTCTTCCCTGGTATGAGACAGCCATTTTTCCACAGCCTCACCGGAAATCCCGTCCTTTCCCAGAAACAACATGAGCCTTGAACATTCCCGCTTCAGCGCATCGGTGTTATTTTCCACCAGTTCCAAGATCGCCTCTATGCCGTCCTCACTGATCTTGAACCCATTACGTTTAAAAAAAGATGCCACCCATTCCTGTTTCCGGCTTTCAAAGAGTTCCCAGAAAATACGCTTGTTTCCTCCAGGAACCACGGTTTCCAGGGCCTTGGCAAGGCTTGTCGCCTCAGATATGAGGATGAGCGTAGTACGATCCTGAGGTGCTTTCAGATACGAAGCAAGACTCTCCAGATCTTCCTTTTTTTTCAGGACTTCGGCATTTTTAATAAAAATAAGCCGCTGCTCTGCAAATAGGGAGCCGTTCCGTAATACCGCTACCATGTCCGGTACCGGCGTTTCTCCAGCATAAAAGGAGGTTTCTTCTGGTACTGTCCCCGAAGAAGCCCGTAAACGTTGACGGATTTCGTCAATAGCCCCCTGCTTCTCCCCAATTTCGGGTCCTAAAAAAAGAAAACACGTACCCATAGCGTATCACCTAGAAACATCGGTTTCTTCTCCGGTTTTGGACTGAACCGCAGCCCCATCCTGGGTGGGTTTCTTTATCGTTCTGTCCTTATGTTGTATTTTCGTAATTTAGCATGGAGGTTGCTTGGATAAATCCCTATAGCTTCCGCAGTACGGGATATGACACCCCCATATTGGGAAAGCTGAAATTCCAAATACCCCTTTTCAAACGATTCTTTTGCCTCATTGTACTTCAATTGCATAATAGCCGAAACATCGGGAACCTTGGGAAGATGAGAAAAATGAGAAAAAATTTCCGGTTCCCCTGGATTCCCCAAAGAGGCACCCAGAGATCCGGGATTTTGCTGCAAAAGGGCCAGGATCGTCTCTCTCCCGATGATCCCGCCGGTATGCATCACCAGGATCCGTTCCGCTAAATTCTGCAGTTCCCGAATATTTCCCGGCCACTGGTAGGATTGGAGTAAGTGTAAGGCATCGGCATCAAGGTCAAAGGGATCTGCGTGTTGTCCTCCCAATGCATGCAAAAAATGAAACAAAAGCAAAGGAATGTCTTCAGTCCGCTCCCGCAAGGGGGGCACATAAATCGGGAGCACATTAAGCCTGAAAAACAGATCTTGCCGAAAACGGCCGGCAGTACATTCCTGCTCCAGATCTTTGTTAGTGGCCGCCACGATCCGGACATCCACATCAAGGGTTTTTTCCCCTCCTACCCGCTCGATCTTCTGTTCTTGAATCACCCGGAGTACCTTGGCCTGCGCGCTGAGGGACATGTCCCCGATTTCGTCCAAAAACAAGGTTCCTCCACTGGCTAGTTCAAACCGGCCCTTACGGCTTGCAACCGCATCCGTAAAGGCCCCCTTTTCATGACCGAACAGTTCACTTTCAATGAGACTGTCTGGAATCGCCGCACAGTTCAGCGCCACGAAGGCTTTGTCTGATCGAGAAGAACCTTGGTGAATGGCCCGGGCCACAAGCTCTTTCCCGGTACCGTTCTCCCCGCAGATGAGGATCCGGGCATCACTGGCCGCGGCTTGTTTGATCCAGTCCCGGAGCTGCTCAGTTTCCTGGCTTTTACCGATGATTTCATCTTTCTTCTGACGCGGGCTGTTTTTTTTCAAATCCTGGTTTTCTTGCCGCAACTTCTGTACCATAAGGGCGTTTCGGCATACGGTAAGCACCTTGTCCAAGGAAAGGGGCTTTTCCAGAAAATCAAAGGCTCCTAGTTTTACCGCCCGGACTGCCATATCCACATTGGCATGGCCGGAAATAACCACCACTTCAAGAGTCGGCCAGGTGCTGCGGATCTTTTCCAAAACTTCCAGTCCTCCCATGCGCGGGAGCAGGACATCCAGAAACACCAGATCAATGGGTTCCCGGCTTATCTGTTCCAATCCCTGGATTCCATCTTCTGCAGTGTAGACGCGGTACTGTTCATCTTCCAAGATCGAAGCTAAGGTGCTGCGAATCCCCGGTTCATCGTCAATGATAAGAATACAGGTCATGAGGTCCCCTGGGCTTTACCGGTCTCATCCGCTTCTGCGATCGGGAGATCTACAAAAAAGGTCGTTCCTATACCTACTGCTGAATTAAACCAGATGCTTCCCCCGTGATCATGCAGGATCCGTTCTACAATGGGAAGTCCAAGCCCCGTTCCTGATGTTTTGGTGGTAAAATAAGGGGTAAAAATCTGTGATCCTTCTTCTTTGCTCATACCTTGTCCCGTATCCATGATACTCAGTCTACAATACCGGCTCTCCCCCTTTTTGACAAGATCCGTTTGGATTACTATGGTTCCCTCGCTATCCATGGCGTCAATACCGTTGGTGATGAGGTTGGTCAAAACCTGAACCAGACGACGGGGGTCAATTTTTACCAGGATATCTCCTGCAATATGGGTGCTGTTGAACCTCAGTCCTGGATAGGATGTCCGGTAAGGCGCCAGAGTCTCTTCCACGATCTGCTGCAGGGGACTTGCAATGCGGGAAGGTTCCAGGGGACGAGCAAGGGTTCTGAATTCAGTAAGCAAGCTGGAGAGTCCTTCCACTTCCTGCACGATAGCCAGCATAGAATGTTCAAGAATTTCCCCTACTCGAGCCGGATCATTGCGCCAACGCCTCAGTACCCGTTCCGCGGAAAGCTTGATAGGGGTGAGCGGGTTTTTTATCTCATGGGCAAGCTGTTCGGCCATGCTCTGCCAGATGGATACTTTTTCCGCCTTGACCAGGGACGCCTGGGATTGTTTCAAGTCCCGAACCATCCGATTAAAAGAACTAACCAGCTCTCCCAGTTCGTCCTTGCGGCGGAGCAGAATGGGGGAGGAAAAATCCCCTGATGCTACGCGCCGGGTTCCCTCGGTGAGTTCTACAATGGGCTGGGTTACCTGGCGGGTGAACGATATGGCAATGATGAAGGTCATGAGCAGGGTGGGGAAGAAAAAGACCCCGAAATAAAAGAGCAGGAGCGGCCGTATCTGGATCTGGAGGGAATTGATCAGTTCAAACCGGGCTTTTTCGTTTGCTATGGTGGTAACCGCCTGGTCAAAACCGGTTCCCAGACGATAACTGAACACCCTGGTTACCGATTTCTCGGAGTACGCCATATACCGGATGAGGTCCGTATCCCGGGGTATTTCCCGGGGGATAAACCCCGGCTGCTGGGTCGGCGGTACACTGAGCTTCAGATCCGCTTCCCCCAAAAATCTGAGGGTTTTCCAGGTTCCATCGTTTTGCAAGACAAAATCCTGGATCGCCGCGATCCGTTCCGCCTCAAGGCTGCCGGGAATCTGAGGGACGGCGTCTCCTGAGGTAAGGCCCTGAGAAGCGATAAGGGAATCAACATTATAGTCATCCAGTAGGTGCTCTACGCGTTCTATATGCAGGGAATAGGTTTCCAGCGCGAATTCTTCAGCTGCTTTAAGCGCGGCATCCACCTGTATGGTCTTCCAGAACCGTGCCAATTCCAGGGCAGTCAAGCCGCTTACGATGGTAGCAGGGAGGGCTGCAAAGATCACAATCAGGATGAAATAGGCCAACAAGCGGATATGGAACCGGCTTCCTGTCTGCCGGGTAATAAGCTCTCTGAATAAACTTACCAGAGAAGCTCCCAGAAACAGCACTAAAATGAGGGGAATAATGAAGAATACCGCGATATCTAACAGGTCAAACGCCGTACGACCCTGTAAGATTTCAGGAAAAACGATCCGCCAAAATAAAATAGTTACAATACTCAAAAGCAGATAAATGAGTATTAAGCCCTTAATATCAATCAGCGCATATTTGGGATGTATGCGGACCGTTTTCACCGGATCAGCTCCTGAGGAAGGGACTACTCCTCTTCAAACTTCGACTCAAAAAGCTGGACGATGACTTCCATGGCTTGCACTTCATCTTCTCCATCGGTAATGACCGTGATACGCGATCCATAGGCTGCCCCCAAGGTAATGACCCCCATAATGGATTTTCCTTTGATCCGGTTGTGATCTTTTTCAAGATAAATAGCACAGGTAAAATCTTTTATAGCCTGTACCAACAGTGCCGCAGGCCGGGCATGAATTCCTGCCCGGTTAGATACGGTTAGAGTTTTTTCTAGCATCATGTTATTCCTAAATTTACGTTGTGTACCCTATAGTACTATAGCAGTTTACCTTTTGTATATGGTTCCGGTACCTTTATATTACGTCTTCGGTTCCAAAATAGACCGAACGGGTAGGATCGCTTTCTATCCATTTCAAGATGTTCTGGTTGAATTCTCGAGCCGCATTGTAGCCCATCTTCTTAAGCCGTTCATTCATAGCCGCGGTTTCTACGATAACGGGGATATTCCGGCCTGGTTTAACCGGAATTTCCAGTTTGGGGATACTGACCCCCAAAAATTCGATATATTTGTCATCGGTACCAAGGCGGTCGTAATTTTTCCGTGAGTCCCACTCCTCAAGCATCACCACCAACTGTACCTCTTTCCGTTCACGAATGGCCCCTACCCCAAAGAGATGGGTGATATTGATGATCCCTAAGCCGCGGATCTCCATGTGGTGTCCCACAATCTTATTGGCTCCCGCACCGATGAGCACGTTCCCATTGACGCAGTGCATATCCACCACATCGTCCGCCACCAGGCGGTGGCCGTGTTTAATAAGCTCTAAGGCGGTCTCGCTCTTTCCCACCCCTGAATCTCCCAAAAGCAGGATCCCCAGGCCGTATACTTCTACTAAGACCCCATGCACACTCTGTCGGGGGGCAAAAATATCAGAAAGAACCCGCATGAGCCGGGCATGAAATTCCGTAGTACTCAGATCCGTCTGGAGTACCGGGCATTGCGCGTGCTCGGCAGCGTCAAAAAAACTCCGATCCGGACTGAGATTATGCGAAAAAATACAACAAGGAATAGGATAGGAGAATAGATGCTCGAGTGTATCAGTTTCTCCAGCAGCAGCAAGTTTTTTGAGGTACGATACCTCTCCCCTGCCGAACAACTGAATCCGCTCATAGGCAAAAGAATCATAAAATCCAGACAGGGCAAGACCGGGCCGGTTCAGATCGGAGATGCTGATCTTTCGGCCTAAGCCTTTCCGTCCTCCCAGGCAATGGAGGTTGAGCGCATTATATTCTTTGAGCTTAATATCGAGCAGGTCTAATACGGTAAAATTTTCTGCCATATAGTAATCATAGTGTAAACCCAGGGTATCTGCAATGTAAGGGATTTGGGCGCAGGGTTCCTGCATGGTTCCTGAACTATTGACTAAATAAATGATTAAAAATATAGTTTATAAAGAAATTTCACTAAAAGAACGTGCGGGAGGTTTTATTTATGAAGAAGAAGCTCGTGGCTGTTTGTATTATTGGTTTGTTCCTCGGTACTATAGGAGCATTTGCAGAACACCCAGATGGATTGGGCTTAGGTATTGTGGGGAGAGGCGGCTGGGGCGGTTTTGGTCCGGCTTTATCCCTCAAGATCCCATCCTTGCCTGTATATTGGGCGGTCAACTTAGGAATCAGTCAGCACTATTTTGGTGTGGGGATAACTGGGGATTATTATCTCATTGACAAGGCCCTCGTTCCCGATATCAATCTGGACTGGTATTTTGGGTTTGGAGGTTATCTCGGTTTAGGAAGTTGGAAGGACGGGTATGGCTATAATGACCATGATGGTTTTGCCATGACCTTGGGCCTGCGTGCACCTATTGGGCTTTCCTGGGAATTTCTTGAACACTTTGAATTGTTTGGGGACATCTTTGCGGGCCTGGGCTTCGGGATTGTCCCGTTCTATTTCCCGGATTGGGATATAGGCGGTGAAATAGGTATCCGTTACTGGTTCTGATGAAGGCCGACTAGGCTCTATACCTCCGGGGAAAACCGGGGGTGTTTTTTTATATGAGAGAATCTAAGGAAGTATGGTCTTGAGCACGGAGATACGGGGTCTTGTTGGGTATGGCGTTTTCTGCTCTTTTTTCTTGCTGCTTTGTATTTCCTGTGGTGGTTTAGGCTACCGGGCTTCGGCAGAGGAGTACTATGCTATTGGTATGGCTTACTTTGATCTGGGGAAATACCCCGAAGCAGAGCAATGGCTTAACCGGGCAAAAGCAGTGGATAAGACCAAAGTCGCTTCAGAATACAACTTAGGCAGGATTGCCTTTGAAACCAAGCAGTACCCTGAAGCCCTCGGTTATTT
>JAISBK010000150.1 GCA_031266255.1 Treponema sp. | reverse complement strand
TCCTTCGAATTCCCCAATGACGCATCCGCCTCCTCCTGTATCGTACCCACATACCTTCCTACCTGCTTCGTTACCCCTTCTATCTCCCTCAACCCCTCCAATATCTCCCCTGAACCCCCATCCTGGCACTCCGCTGCTTCCCGTATCTCCCCTACCTCCTCCTTAATTCGCTGAATATACCCATTCGTCTCCCCATACGCCCCCTCAATTATCCCCGATAACTTCGCAACCTCCCCTATCCGTTGCTTTATCGTCAATAACGTCGCACTCGAACTCTTCGCCTGATTCGCCGTGGTCTCCGACAGTTTCCGAATCTCCGCCGCCACCACCCCAAACCCTCTCCCCGCTTCCCCCGCATGAGCCGCCTCTATCGCCGCATTCATCGCCAGTAAATTCGTCTGTTCCGCTACTCCCGCTATCACCTTGTTCATCTCTACCAATGCTTCCGAATCTACCTCTACCTGCCCTATAATCTCCCCAGACCTCATGATATGCTTATGCTCTAGCTCTGCACTCCCTACCAATCCCTCAATTTGTTTACTCAATCCCGTGATGAGCCGCTTCTCCCCGCTGATACTTTCCACCACTTCCTTGATAACTTGGAATGCTACCCCTATTTGTCTTGCCTGCTCCCCTACCGTAGTACTAAACGCCTTAATCTCATGGTTAATATGGGCCGCCGATTCCGTATTCTCCCCCGTCTTCTCCGCACATTCCCGAATCCGTGCGGTGATACCGTGCACCGATTCGGTTATCTTCCCGGTTGAAACGGCATTTTGCTCCATGACCCCTCGTAATTCCTTGGCATACTTGTTCATCGTCTCAAAGGACCCGATAATCCGCTTCACCAAGACTGATATTTTGGTATTGATGGTATTAAACCCTTCCGCAAGCTGGCCGGCTTCTTTCGTTCGGTACTCAGGAACCGTTCCCGAGAAATCCCCTTGGGAGAGAGCCCGGGAAAAAAGTTCAAGCTCCTGTAACGGTCGTACCAGACCACGGGTGAAGATAACCGATATAAGACTCACTACCACCACTAAACCTACTGCGAGACCAATCAAGAGGAAGGTTATCCGGTCTGTCTCCTGAGAAATGATAGACCGGGGTATCGTAGTTACTAACAACCAATCAGGCCCGGGAATGAACACCCCATAGATGAAATTATGCTCATCTAGGAGGGAAAAGGGCTGAGAACCTGCTTGTAACCCCAAAATCTGATTCCGGTAACGTGCCAGTCCAGATTCAATAAAAAAATCTTTTTGTAATACCGCCTTTTGATCCGGGTGGGTAATAAACAAGCCTTGCTTATCCAGAATGTAGGTCTCCTGTTCGGTCAAGTCTCCTTTGCCTTTAAGGAGACCAGTCAAAAACCCAATGGAAACATCTCCTGCTATGACCCCTAATTCCTTACCTTGGGCATCAGTGATGATGGTAGACAAAGTTGTGGTAAGTTGACCACTATTTTGTGCGATATACGGGTCAGCATAGGCGATTTTTCCCGGGGTTGTTCGAGCGCTGATATACCAATTCCGGGTTGTGTTATCCCAGGTTTCTGCCCGAGGCGTCCGGTCACTGAAAATAGCATACCCTCCGGGTTCAGTCCACTTTTTAGAACTGGTGGCATAGAGTAGCCATACCCCAGTTTGGGAACCTTGAATCCGGGCAAATATATCTTCCACTTGCCCCATTCCCATAGGGTCTTGGGTAAGAAAAGGCACTGTCGCAAACCCTGCATACCGAACCAGAGCTGACCAGGTTTCAAACGAGGAGAGAACTACTTCCTTCATGGCATTAATCCGATCTTGGGTATGGTCTATAACATTTCGGGAAGATAAGGAGCGAAAATTAATGACAAAGATACAGGATAACGTTGCAGTTACGAATACAATAATAGTTACACATAAACCGGGAAATATGACTGCAAAAGACTTTTTTTTAATGGTCATACCAAAACCTCGGATAGCAATGAGTTCATCAAGTTGTCCACCACCAACGAACTCATTTGTATTTATTTCAGTAATATTATAGTTTTCAAGAAAGATCAAGAGGGTCGCATAAAAAACAGTTTTTCTGTTTTTTATGCTCTCCAAAAATGTGCATAACATGTGCATAACTCGGGCAAAAATGTGCATAACTTGTTGATAACCTGTTGATAACATGTGCATAGATTGTTGATAACTCGGGCAAAAATGTGCATAACTCGGGCAAAAATGTGCATAACTTGTTAATAACTTCAGGGGTATGTGCGTATATGTGCATAACTCGGCCTACTTATCAACAAGTTATGCACATTAAAAATCGAATTATCTCTTTATCTTATAAGGAAATTGATGAAGTTATGCACATTTGCACACCCCCTACTACTACTACTAATATTATATATAAACTTCTAGTAGTTAGTAGGGGCTGCGATTTTTTCAGGTTTTCTTCATTTTTTGACAAAAAGTCAAATAACGAAAAAATCACCCGGTTTTCATCAAAAATTGAGCACATATCCGGCAGTATTTTACCCATTATCCTCAGCTTTAAGACCTTGACAATCCCTAGAATTCCATGATAAAGTAAAAATCAGAATAATATGAAAAAGTACTGCCTTGTCTTTTTATGCATACTTAATACTTTCTCCTCTCTCTATACCCAAACTCCAAATTCTGAGGAACCTCAAACTATCAAAACTACCCGTTTATCCCTCCGGGGAACCCCGCAATATAACCCTGGATTCACCCATTTTAATTATGTAAATCCCAATGCCCCCAAAGGAGGAACCCTTAATCGCTATGCCATTGGTACGTATGATAACTTTCATCGGTATGCTTTACGGGGAGACTGTACTGAAGGATCAGAGTATTTCTACGACTCTCTTATGATCAATTCTAAAGATGAGGATGATGTCCTATATCCTCTTATTGCAGAAAGTGTAGAATACGCGGTAGATTATAGTTTCATCATTTTCTCGATAAATCCTAAGGCAAAGGATCAAGAAGGGCAAGCCCTGACCGCAGATGATGTAGCCTTTTCCTTCAATACCTTCTATGAAAAAGGGGTTCCCCAATTTAAAACGTATTATAAAGGGATCACCGCTCAGGTTCTTCCTGGAAACCGGGTCCGTTTTGATCTCCTCGAACCAGGAGACAAGGAAAAAATGTGTGCATTAGGAGGAACAACGATTTTTCCTAAACGATTCTGGGAACAACACAATTTTTCCGAACCGCTCTCAATCCCTCCGTTAGGTACCGGGGCATACCGAGTCAATGATTATAAGATAGGGCAATATGTAATTCTGGAACGAGTTAAAGATTATTGGGCTCAAGACCTACCGGTTAATAAAGGGCACTATAACTTTGATAGTATTCGTTATGATTATTATCGGGATGATACGGTTGCCTTGGAAGCCTTTAAATCAGGAGCATACGACTTCCGTAGTGAAGGGGATATTGAAAAATGGGTTACTCAATACTCAGGACCTGCTTTTACTTCCGGTCTTCTCGTTAAAGAAGAAATATCCCATGAGATTCCCAGTCCTATGTCTGCCTTTAACATCAACACCGAACGGCCAGTGTTTCAAGATCGCCGGATCAGAATGGCCATCAATTATTTTTTAGATTTTGAATGGATAAACCAAAATTTATTTTACAATCAGTACACCAGAACCAGAAGTTACTTTCAAAACACCCAATACGCAGCATCAGGGCTTCCTTCTCCAGAGGAACGAGCAGTCCTAGAGCCTATTCGAGACCAGATCCCCCCGGAGGTTTTCACCAAAGAATACAATCCTCCCATAACCGACGGTTCTGGATTTATCCGGCCTCAAATGCGGGAAGCTATGCTCTTGTTTAACGAAGCAGGCTGGGAACTCCGTAAAGGAAAAATGGTTCATAAAATAACCGGAGAACAGATGCGGTTTGAACTGTTAATTTATAGCCCCAACTCTGAAAAAATTGCGATCCCGCTTCAACGGAACCTTGCCCGTTTCGGTATTGATATGTATATCCGTATGGTGGACGTAAGCCAATTCGTAAACCGTATGCGCTCTCGGGATTATGACCTGCTGGCTCGAGGGTTTTCTGCTGAATCATATCCAAGTTCGTCGTTAGCCCTTTCATGGCATTCCGATTACATTGATTCTACTTACAACCTCGCAGGGGTTCGGGATCCAGCACTTAATTATCTGGTGGAAGGAATCATTGCCCGACAGGAAGATGCGACAGGACTGCTTGCATGGGGCCGAGCTTTGGATCGGGTGCTTACCTGGAATCATTATGTACTTCCCCAATGGCATACCTCTAAGTTTCGGATAGCTTATAACCAGAAGCTTCGCAAACCAACGATGCATCCCCGATATTCATTAGGCTTAGACACCTGGTGGATTGCTCCCTAAATCAAATTAAAAAAATCATAAAACTTTAAAAAAAGTATACTTTCTTGAACCCCGGTAAATCCTCATCTCTTGTAATAGACGCAGCATTTTACTATTATGGTAGTTATCTAGTAAAAAATATAACAAACATCACCATCAAAGGTAGTAATCAGAGAATCATTTTAAAGGAGTATTTTTATGGAAGAGAGAAAAGTAATCTTAGCTGTTGATGATATGTCAATGAATCTAAGAACCATTCAAGTGATCTTGGATAAACAGTTTAATGTCCGTTTGGCCAAATCTGGAGAGATTGCGTTATCCATATTAGGTTCCAGTAAAGTCGATCTTATTTTATTGGATATTGAAATGCCTGGTATGTCAGGCTTTGAATTTCTGGATGTACTTAAAAAACTTGACCGGGCTAAAGATGTGCCGGTTATTTTTGTAACTTCTCATGCGTCAACTGAATTGATTGCCCGAGCTACCAAGGCTGGAGCAAAGGATTATGTGATGAAGCCGTTTGAGCCTGCAGTTCTACAAAAAAAGGTATATGCTGCGCTCAATATGCAAGATATTTACATCACTAAAGATGGTAAAGCCATTGCGCTTCCCCCACAATGATCTGCATAATCCGGTTACAGATTATGAGACTACAAAGATATAGAACGAGGAGGAATATCTGATGCAGGAAAAAAAGGTTATTTTAGCCATTGATGATATGTCTATGAACTTGAGAACTATCAAGGTATTATTGGAAAAACAATTCGATATACGTTTGGCTAAATCCGGTAAACTGGCACTTACTATATTGAATAGTGAAAAAATTGCGCTTATTTTACTGGATATTGAAATGCCTGGTATGTCAGGCTTCGATTTCCTAGAAACGATAAAGGATTCTCCCAACGCCCAAGATGTGCCCGTTATCTTTATATCCTCCCATGCAACTCCGGATCTTATTAAACGCGCTTCCAAGTATGGCACTGTGAAAGATTATATCATAAAACCTATCACCCCTGAGATTCTTGAGAAGAAAGTATACGCTGCGCTTAATATGACTTCTCTTCCAGAATATAATGAGGCTATCTAAGCATAAGAACAAGGCCCAACCATCAAGCTGTTTTGGTTATACACGAGCAGCCCTAAATCCCTTGACGGTATTCCCCGGTTTACGTATCATCAAAAAATCATGATACCGTATTTCAGCGAAGGATCTCCTCATCCCAAGGAGAATCTAAACTCGCCTTTAGTAAGGCAAAAAATTGAGACTGCCATGCTTGCTCATCTGGATAATCTTACCAAGCCCCGGGGTAGCTTAGGAAAACTGGAAACTTATTGTATCAAGTTAGCAGGGATTCAAAACCAGGTTCCCCCTCAGATTGCAAAGAAGGGGATTTATGTATTTGCCGGAGATCAGGGCATCGTCGAAGAAGGGGTATCCTTGTATCCCCCGGAAGTTACCTATCAGATGGTGCTGAACATGCTTTCCGGTGGAGCGGGGATCAATGCCTTGGCAAAAGGCACGGGCTGGGAAGTGATCGCCGTCGATGCCGGGGTAAAAGGAGAGTTTCCCCCTGATGAAGAACTCCCGGCGGGGAATCGTTTCATCAGAGCAAAAATCGGAAATGGCTGCCGAAATTTTTATAAAACTTCGGCCATGAACCCCGAGGATGTAAGCAAAACCCTGGAACAGGGTAAGCGTTTAGCCGATGATGCTCAGGAACAAGGCTATGATCTTGTGGCTATTGGGGACTTGGGTATTGGAAACACCAGCACCGCAGCGGCCATGCTCATTGCCGCGGGGTTCTCCCCGGATGAAATGGTAGATCGGGGAACCGGCATTGACCAAAAACGGCTGGAACACAAGAAGCGGATCATCCAAGAAGGGGTGGCTCTTCGTAAGCCTGCGCAAACCGGAGAGGCCATTATAGAACAGCTTGGTTCTTTTGACCTGGGGATGATGAGCGGTTTTATCCTAGGGCTTGCAGGAAAGGGGATAGGCTGTGTCCTTGACGGCTTCCCGGTAAGCGCTGCTGCGTATATAGCCGCTATGATAAACCCTCAGGTGAAAGAGTTCCTGTTTGCAGGGCATCAATCCAAGGTACTAGGGCATCGTCCAATCTTGGATAAGCTGGGCCTATCTCCAATCGTATCCCTTGATATGCACTTGGGAGAGGGTACTGGCGCAGTTATCGGCGGCTATATCATTGAATTGGCGGTTCTGGCGGCCCGTACTATGGCGTCTTTCTCCCAGGCCCAGGTTTCCGGGAGCGATATTCTGGAAGAGAAGTATTAAAAACAGCCCTTTTGGTGTGTTTAACCAGTTTCTTTCCACCCTGAGCCTGGTTTCCCGGTTCCCTATCACCGGACGTTTTATGGGGGGAAAATTCGATGTTTCCCGGATGGATTTCTACCTGCCCATTACCGGAATAGTTCCTGCTTTGTTAGGCACCCTGGTTCTTGGAGGTGTCTATCTCCTCACCAAAAGTCCACTCATTGCGGTTATCCTGAGTCTTACCGGTCAATACTTGGGGTTTAATCTCTTTCATCTTGATGGGCTTATGGATACCGCTGACGCATTCCTTGGGGTCTTTGATCGGGAAAAGCGTCTGGAAGTACTCAAGGATTCGCGGATCGGGGTGTATGGATTTTTCGCCGGGTTTGCGATTCTCAGCCTCAAGGGGGCACTGCTCTATACCCTATTTCCCTGGATTGCTCATTTCCCGGCCATCCTTTTAGCTTACCCCATAAGTGGACGGTTTAGCGCGGCTCTGATTCCTGCCTTGACCGGACCTGCCAAACCCTCAGGACTTGGTGCCCTCGCAAAGGATGCCCGGCCATATCGGGCAATCGCAGGACTTTTCACGGGTCTAGTCCTCTGGTTCGCGCTTCTCTTGATTTTTAAAGCTCCTGAGCAAAGAGGCCTCATCCTCCTGGCCGTCCCCTTGGTAAGTCCTCTGGTGTCGGTATTTTTTGCCCGTCTGTACAAAGACCAACTAGGAGGCTATACCGGAGACACCTTGGGAGCTGCGGTGGAAATTTCCGAGGTCCTCCATCTTGGGGTAGCCTGTGTGCTGATCTTTGCATTTCGGTGAAATAGATTTTTAAGCCTGTCTAAAAGATTGGTTGTTTTCTAGACAGGCTGAACGCGCTTGTTATTCTCCGGTTACGGTTGTGGTAACTTTCATCACAATACCACCAAAATACAGTATGGTCTCTGTATCAACCGTTGATATGGTGGTAATACCGCCATTTTTTGCTGCTTCGTAAACGCTTGCGTTGGCAGTACCGAATAACCCAAGAATGATCATCCCTGATGCTGTTCCTGTTTTCTGCCCGATAGGATTGTTAGTGACTCCAGTAGGAACCGTAATCGTTGCACAACTTACGGTCATTAAAACAATAAGCGCCGTCAAAATACCTATAAAACTATTTCTCATAAAAACTCCTTTAGACTCATAGGGTCTTTTAAAAGTATCCAAAATAAATTTGACTTTGTCAAGTCAAATTTTAATATTGAAATCTTCACACCAGAAACTGGAACCCCCATAATGAATAGATTGTAATTACGAATGGCTTCATCAGTTTTATAGGACCTCATCTTGTCAGTTATAATATAACCTAATATCGATCCTACTTGAACACCAACTGATATATTTTTTATTAGATTTGGGTTGAATGACTTTTCGGAGAAACCATACTCAAGTCATTTTCCTGCCTTAGTACGGAATCATTAGCAGGTATAGTATTCAATAGAAACCGAATGTCTCGTTCATGCAATGGTGAGTTATCGCTCAGTTTATACCGGCGCGAGCTGAAAGGGTTGTGGTTTGGTATTATAGTTCTTGGTACTGTCGAATCAGATGATATGATGTCCCTGGAACCGCCACTATCATCAGTAAAGCAATGACCTTTTTCATGAGGTCCTCCTTTTCATAATAACTATAGTCCTTTTTTCTCTATTGACAATGCAATTTTGGTCTATTTTTGGTATATATTACTATAAAGGTCTATAAAAAGTATATACCGATAATAGACTTTTTTAGACGAGGTATATCCTTGTTTTTTCAAATACGTGTACTATATTTCTCCGTATCTATCAGTTCATGCGGAGGTGTTATGAACCATAGTGGCTCCGGTTCTCTCTCGATTGCACGTCAAGTCTTTGAATCTTCTCCTTGCTTAAGATTGCGCATTTCGGATACTTCAAAAAAGGAACCCACATGTTGATAACCTCAAACCAATTGGGAATATCATCTCCCCACCGGTTCAGTATATCTTGTATGGAGTATCGATTATCGGTGGGGTGGTATTGGTGTTTTTTCCTCTGCAATTTTATCTGTATGCCGGTTTCTGTTGTGGATGGGCGCTGATTCATACCATTGACGGGGGAAGGATACTGGGGATACTTCTGTATGTGCTGGGACTGAGTTTTGCCTTTAAGCAGGGCTGCTTCAAAACCTTCCCCAAGGTCAAGGGCTTACTGAGCAGTCTGTTTTTACTGGCCGCTATGGTATCCCAAGTTCGGTATGGGATGGCCATGGAAACCTTACTGCTTTTGCAGCGCCTCCTTGCAGGGGATAAGTATGACCCTATTGCTGACAAGTGTGGCATGGGCTTGAGTACGCTAAAAAAACTACTTGTTTCTATCGGTGTTTGGAGAGGAAAAGCACGAAGTCTGGAAAACATTTTGAATGGCTTTTTTTACATCAATTATGGCTTCGTTTAATGCTCATCATACTTGGTGGATCACCTCCGAAATACACTATATATAGTGATTGTTTGACTGATTGGGGGATTAATTTGACAGTTTCACCATGCCTGTATAATTCCGGGCTCTCCAAGGTTCCGGTTGGCTAGGTCAGTCGCTACGCTCCTTCCCACGACTCACTGCACCCACATTTTGCCGGTTCTGGTCTTTGCTACGCAAAGCTCTTATCCGGGTCGCAAAAATATCGTCGAACCGCAGGTCCGCAAGATCTGAAACGTTAGGTGAAATACCACCCTCAATTTTTCTGAAAAAATACTTGCATAAATATAAAAAATGGTATAAACTAACCAACCAAAGGAAGACAATATGGATACAAAAATAATCTTCAATTTCTTACATGATCTTGATGGAAATAATTCATTGGAATGGATGAAAGGCAATAAAAAATATTATGAACAGGCAAAAACGGAATGTGGAACGTTAATTCAGGAATTAATCAATGGAATAAGTTCATTTGATAATTCTGTAAAAAATTTAATCCCAAAAGATTTAATATGGAGGTTAAATAGGGACACTCGGTTTAGCCATGATAAATCACCGTATAATCCTTCGTTTAGAGCGCATATTTCGAGTGCTGGAAGAAATCCGATACCGGCAGGATATTATTTGAATATAAAACCAGGAAATATATTTTTAGGTGGCGGTCTGTTTGTTTCCCAATTTCCTGAAGCGACAAAACTTGTACGGGATTATATTGTAAAAAATGGAAAAGGATTAACAAAGATAATTGAAGAAAAAACATTTGTAGAAAATTTTGAAATCGTAGGAGAAAAATTAAAAAATGTTCCCAAAGAATATGACAAAGAGCATAAATATGCGGAATATTTAAAACACAAATCCTGGGATATTGAGTATCATATTCAAGACGGGGTGTTTTTGGAAATAGATAAGTTTATAAAATTATCTGTTGAAATGTTTAAATACATGAAACCCTTTAATGAATATTTGAATAAAGCATTAAAAGATTTTAAAATGCATAAACGAAAATAATATAAAAAATAATGATGCACCGGTGGTACTTCACATAACGAGGCTGTCGAAAAAGACTGTTTTAATGTTTTGGAACACTATATATAGTGGTTGTTCGGCGGCTCGGGGTTCCGTTCGGCTAGGTTATTCCGCTACGCTCCATTTTTGCGGCCATGGTCTTTATTGCGCAAAGACCTGATTTGGGTCAGCAAGTAATAAACATTCGGGTAATCCTTATTCCGTGCAAAACCCCTGATACTGGTTTGACATAAGCGCTAAAAATGAGTAATCTCCTCTATAGGTGCGTTCTAGGAAAACCTAGGGCATGTTGCCTTTAGAAGATAAAGCTGGAAAACAAGAGGGAAAGTCATGGAGTATACCTTCCAACCTACCCCAACCCCTGTTCGGGATGCCGGGACTTTCAATCAATGGTGCAATCACGCTGCAGGCCATGAAGATCCTCTGTATATCTGACCACATTGATCCATTGGTATATACCAATAGCATCAAGGAGCGGTTTGGGGATATCGCTATGGTACTCAGCGCTGGGGATCTTCCTTTGGAATACCTGGAATTTATCGTGTCGAGCCTTGATAAGCCCCTGTTCTTTGTCTTTGGGAACCATGACCTCAAGGATTACCAGTACATCAAAAAGGGTCCACATTCGGCAACATCCCGGGAATTCCCCTTTATCCCCAGCATTCCCCCAGGAGCCGGGGCTGTTCATGTTGGTTCACGGGTACGTTTCGAGGAAGGACTCATTATCGCGGGACTGGGAGGGTCCATGCTCTATAACCACGGGGAAAATCAGTATTCCGAATGGGGGATGGGCCTTGAAATGCTCAAGATCATCCCGGGTATCCTCTTTAACCGGATTTTCCGGGGGCGTTTCGTGGATATCCTCCTTACCCATGCACCTCCCAAGGGTATCCACGATAAACCGGATAAATGTCATTGGGGGTTTAAGCTTTTTTTGTGGTTTATGCGGGTCTTCAAGCCCAAATACCTTATTCACGGGCATATTCATCTGTATGATCTATCGGAAGTACGAACCAGCCGGTATGCGGATACCCTGGTAGTAAACGCGTACAGTCATTTTGTTATTGATACCGAGGAAAAACCATGAGCCTTGATCAAGACGATGTATACCAAGACCATATCCTCCAGGTGCAGGCTGCTGAGGATTTTAGCCGGGCGAGAAATAAAGCCATCCTTTCTCGGATTCAGCACTTTATGCATCGCGATAAGGATCAACTCCTTTCCTTCAATGATGTGAAAGAAATACTCAAGCCCCGGAACCAAGTCTACCGAGGTATGCAGGTAGTTCCGGTGAAGCTCATCGTGGGCAGTGAGGGCCGGTACCGGGATTTCAACAAGTTTTTTCTGCCTCGGGCAGAGCACCTGCGTAGGCGCTGGGAACGAGTGGATCAGGCCCGGCTCAAAGAGATCACCTTGCCTGCCATTCAGCTTTACGAGATAGGGGGAGTTTACTTTGTTCGGGACGGGAATCACCGGGTTTCAGTAGCCAAGGCTCAAGGGATTGAATCCATTGACGCTGAGGTAACAAGCCTTTCCAGTGAAATTACCATCACTCCCTCCCAGACGGTGGATGAACTACGGGATAGCCTCATCGAGTATGAAAAAAAGATTTTCTATGAGAAAACGCAGTTCGGTGAACTCACGAGGGACTATGAACTGGATTTCACCGCGGCAGGCCGCTACGATGTTATATACAATCATATTTTGGTGCATAAATATTATCTCAATCAGCATATTGTAGGGGAAATCCCCTTTTCCGATGCTTTGGTTTCTTGGTATAACAATGTTTACGATCCTATCATTCAAATCATCAAAGATGAATGGATAGAGCTGAATTTCCCCGGATATACGGCGAGCGATCTTTATGTGTGGATTGTTAAACACTGGGATTTTCTCAAGAAAAAGTATGGGGTTTATTATTCCCTTACTAAGGCTGCCCGGGATTTTACCATGACCTATGGTAAGAGCCAGGGCCGGTTCTTCCGTTTCCTTGCGGCATTGATTGATGGATTATGGCATTTTTCAGAAAAAACAAAGGAAAAATAAAAAACAAGGAAGTAAAGAAGGTAATTATGGCTATTTTATCTATTCAGTCTCATGTGGTATACGGTTATGCAGGTAATACGGCTGCGGTCTTTCCTTTGCAACGCCTCGGCCGGGAGGTATGGGCGGTCAATACGGTGGAATTCTCAAACCATACCGGCTACGGCGCATGGCAAGGACAGGTGCTGGGGGCTCCTTTAGCGGAAGCCCTGATCCAGGGCCTGGAAGAGCGGGGAGTCCTGGGGAACTGCGAAGCGGTTCTCTCAGGGTATATGGGTGATGCCGAGGTAGGGCATGCAGTCATCCAGGGGGTACGCCGGGTCCGGAGCATAAACCCTCAGGCACTGTATTGTTGCGATCCGGTGATGGGGGATATGGGGAGAGGTTTTTATGTTAAACCAGGGATTCCTGAGATTTTCAAGAACCAGGTCATTACCCTGGCAGACATCATCACCCCCAACCAGTTTGAACTGGAAGCCCTTTCAGGTATAGATACCTCGTCTTTGGATGGTACTCGGAAGGCCATTGATACACTCCATGCTAAAGGGCCTCAGGTGATTTTGGTTACCAGTTTTCGGGAAGGTGTCAGCCCTTTGGGGAGCTTAAGCCCAGGGGATCATATTGACATGCTCGTATCTGACGGGAAAGAGCGGTACCGAATTCGTACCCCGGAGTTGCCTTTCACCGCGGTCATGGCCGGATCCGGGGATCTTACTGCCGCGGTCTTTCTCTCCCGGTACCTGGAAACCAGGGATATTAAGCGGACCCTGGAATTAACTACCGCTTCGGTATACGGTATCATGGAAGCTACTTTTAAAACAAACAGTAGAGAACTCATCATGATCCAAGCCCAAGAGGAATTGGTTGCTCCATCTTCTTTATTTGAGGCGGTTCGTTTATAAGTACTGTGCATCAAGGATTTAGCAATCCGGTTCTAGCGCAGCGTTTCAAGGAATTTATTGCCCTTAATACGGATCGGTATCGAATGCTTAAATTCCTGTTGGACGAATTGCACTTCCGTCCTCAGGTAATTACCATTGCCGGGAATCGGCATCTTTTTCTATCTTCTCCTGATCAGGGGCCGGTAAAATGCTGGCCTCCAGGAAAGCAAAACATCATTATCTTGGTGGCCCACTATGATCGGGTGGCGAATAGTCCCGGGGCTAACGACAACAGCGCCGCGGTGTTTGAGCTTATAGAAGCGGCGCTCCAGCTCCGACAGATCCGGGCTCATTCCTGGCTGATCATTTTTACCGATAAGGAGGAACTGCACCACGGGGAGGGTATCCGGGATCAGGGTTCCTATACCCTTGCTAAAGGTTTACGGGACATTGGGTTTGGAAACAGCCGGTTCTATATCTTTGACGCCTGCGGATCCGGAGACACCCTGATCATTTCTACTATGGCGGATCATGTAATGCGGGATGAACAGGGGCCCGGCATTGTCAAGACCAGGCATCTGGTACAGCGGCTCCGGAATCAGGCATTGGAAACCGTACGCTACCTTAACATGGACCGGGTAGGGCTCATTCCCACTCCTTTTTCTGATGATGCCGGGTTTTTACGGGCAGGTATTGTGGCACAAACCATTACCGTGCTGCCCTCCGCCGAAGCCGCAGCTTTTGGTGCCCTGGTACGCAACAAGCCGGATTTTGCAGATGTTCTGGTAAACCGGGAAGTCCAAGGGATCTATGACCAACAGCGCATCCCTGCAACCTGGCGGCGCTTGAATGGCCCTGAAGACAGCTATGACCGGCTAACCCCCCAGTTCTTTTCACAGGTGGTTCGTTTCATTTGCGCCCTCTGCAGAAACACCTGCGGTGGGCGAGGTGATTTCCTTGTAGTAAGGAAATAGGGCGTACGTCCCTTCGTTCCTGCTTCATGCAATACACGGAGTCCTTGAAATTTCATCGAACTCACGTTAGTTATGTATCTATAAATAGGCGTATCTTACTACCGTGATATAAGCCTGGTTCGCGGTATTCCATTAAAGTACTCCCTGTCCAGTGATAACTCCCCTGGCTGGAACTAGGAAAAAGGAGTACCATTAAGAAGTATATGATCCAATTTTATTTTTTATCGATCTTTTGCAACGCGGTAGCCGGGTACATGCTGATCCACAAGAAAGAACCTGGTACCCAGAAGAATGATATAACCTATGTGGTCGATCATGATACCCTCCGGTTGATTTTAGGAATCATGAGCATTACTACCGGTTTGTTTAAGCTCCTCTCTGCAGTGCAGGGTGATGTACCGGTAATTGGGGATCTGATCCCCGCATTAGTGGGGTTTACCAGCGGTTCTGCCCTCGTGTTTGAGTATTACGGGGCGCGCTCCAACCTTCCCCAGACCAGTATGGATTCTCCGGTCCCTACCACCATGGAACGCCTATTCGTGATGCATAAAAAACAGATTGGATTTTTGGCTCTGGGAACCGCGGTACTCCACTTCCTGTTTCCCCAGGCATTACTCATCTAAACGGGGCAGATACTATGGACAGAATACAACAATCAGTGGCAGGTATTGCCATAGCCCAGGGCAAAGTCTTCATTGCCCGGCGTAAACCTGGAGGAACCTTGGGAGAAAAATGGGAATTCCCCGGAGGCAAGGTAGAACCAGGGGAAAGCGATGAAGCGGCGCTCATTCGGGAGTATGCTGAAGAACTGGGGGTTTCCATCAAACTAGGCCCCCGCTTGGGAAGCGCCTCATTTGAACACCGGGGTGTCCATAACGTAAACGCCTATCGGGTCTATTTGGGGAATGAGCCGCTGAGGCTGGCAGAACATACCGAATGGCGCTGGGCTACACGTGCAGAAATTCAATCCCTGGACTTTGCCGATTCAGATAGAAAGCTCTTTCCCGCGCTACCAGCGGATCTTGATTGAAAGCCCGGTATCAAGCACCGCATACCCGGCCCCCCCAGTGCCGCTTTGACTGACAAGGCCGCTGGTAGTGCCGGTATTTCTCGAAGTAGTAGGCCCTTGCAAGCCTTGGATAGACCGGTAGCCCAGGGACAGGGAGAGTTCCAGTCGGGGGTTGGGAGCAAAGGTGATCGCTCCTTGGGATTCAAACAAGAGTCCGCCTGATGTGTCATCCCTGAATTGTATTCCTCTCCGTATATGATCGTCCACAGCAACGCAGTGTATAAAGGGGCTGATATGCAGATACGCCCCGAGGCTCAAGCCATAGAGAAAAGGAATATGTACCGCCAGTCCAGGAGTAAAGATGACCCATCTCTGCTGGTAGTTAATCGCCGGTCCATAGTAGGCGGTCTTCGGGAGCGTATCCTCCCAGGGTGCATATCCTCCGGTGCTGGAGTCTCGTGCAGCATACTGGGTAAACCCGTCTTGGGAAGCCCAGGAAAAGTACATATAGGAAAAATCAACATACCCTTTGAGCAGGAACCATGAGGCCAAAGGAAGAGATATGCCTATGGAAGAATCCAATAAAAAAGCCCCTTGGGTATAATTATCGTGAGAAGAAAAATTGGTAAGGTTATCATTTAAGCCGTTTTCCTTGTTTAGCCAGTCTCTATCTTCCATGGTACCGGTTTTACCGGGAATACCAAATTTAAGCGAAAGATGGGTAAAAAATCCAAGCCCTTCCAGGGGATTAACCGGGGAAAAATCAAGGGATGAACCGGCATAGAACAAGGGCTTCATATCCCAGAGCAGTTGGCTGAGATAGGTATCGGTATCGTTGATATACACGATTTCCTCACCCTGGCCATATAAAAAACCAGCCAATGCAGCTACCGAAAAGGTATAGGCACTTCTGGTCTCCGGTTTAAGGGATGTATCCCCCTGTATCCTGGGAGATGCAAAAAGAACGAATGTACTGACTAAACAGATAAAAACTTGTATAGTTCTCATATCACAATGAAAGAGGTTTTAGTGTATTACGGTCAAGTACGTGTTCTGTTAATGATAGGCATAGTGGTATTCTGGGGTTCTTGTACTCGGACTACCCAGGAGGTGTTAATCGTACCGCCTCCGACCTACCCTCTTTCTCGTTCGGGTATAGGATACGGCGTGGTGAGCATTTCTTATACCCATGTGGTGAATGAGCCTGGTCAAGGTGGGGTTTCTCTTGGATACCTGCGCCGGGGCTCTATTGTACGGATCCTGGAACGCCGTTTAGTCACCGGAACCTCTGAATCCTGGATCTTAGTAGAAGGAAATTACCGGGGCTGGCTTAGGGAGGCGGAGGTTAACATATATGACTTGGAAGCCCAAGCTAAGACCGCTGCAGAAGTTATGACCCAATAAGGGGATCGGTACTACTTTTCTCCTTTTATATTTGCTTGCGCTGTTCTCTATAAGCAGGTATACTAAAAAAAATAATAAGGAGTACTCTATGGATTTTGTAAAAGACATGCGTCACAAGGCTCAATCCTTGCAGAAAAAATTGGTGTTCCCTGAGGGAACAGAGCCGCGGACGATCAAGGCTGCCCGGATTCTCGCGGACGAAAGACTTGCCGCATCAATAACCCTTATCGGTAAAGAGCCTGAGGTGCAGAAAGTAGCTGCGCAAGAGGGGGTCAAACTAGATGGAATTCACCTTGTGGATCCTGCTACTTCACCGCTCATAGAAAAATACGCCCAGGAATACTATGAGCTGCGGAAGAAAAAAGGTATGACCCCTGAACAGGCAAAACTTGATATTCTTGCTCCGCTGCGCTGGGGCGCGATGATGGTACGGCTTGGTGAGGTTGATGCTATGGTTGCAGGCGCGGAAAACACTACCGGGGATGTACTGCGGGCAGGTCTTGCCATTATAGGGACAATTCCTGGACTAAAGACCGCTTCATCTTGTTTTGTGGTTCAGACCCCGGATCCGGCGTGGGGAGTAGAAGGGGCGCTTATCTTCTCGGATTGTGCGGTGATTCCAGCGCCTACTGCAGAGCAGCTTGCAGACATTGCAGAAAGTGCGGCCCAGTCATGCCGAGAATTCTTGGATACAGAACCGGTAGTGGCCCTCCTCTCATTTTCGACTAAAGGTTCTGCAGATCATGAAAATGTACAAAAGGTGCAGACCGCTACTGAACTGCTCAAGGCAAAGAAGCCCAATTTTGTATTTGACGGAGAATTGCAGGCTGATGCGGCCCTGGTACCCTCGGTAACTGATAAGAAGGCCCCAGGTAGTCCGGTCCGGGGCAAGGTCAATACCCTGGTCTTCCCTGATTTAGGTGCAGGGAATATTGGATACAAACTGGTGCAGCGATTGGGAAAAGCCGAAGCCTTTGGTCCTTTTCTGCAGGGTTTTGCCAAGCCCATAAGCGATTTATCCCGGGGAGCTTCGGTGGATGATATCGTGGTTACCGCGGCGGTTACTCTGTCTCGGGCCAAGTAACTACCCGGTATTATAAGGGTTGATCCTACCGTAATGTGCGATAAATTGAGGCTATTGCAAAATTTTAGCTTTGCAATAGCCTTTTCTGGTAAAAATTTTGTTTTTGAAGCGAATCGGGTATTGACATACTCATTCCATAATACGTATTATGTATACAGTTAATTGCGTTCGTAGCTCAGCTGGATAGAGCGACGGACTTCGAATCCGTAGGCCGCAGGTTCGAGTCCTGTCGGACGCAGGGTTGATAGCGGTCCTTAAGAAACAGTAGGATTTTAGTATATGGGCCGCTAGCTCAGCTGGTAGAGCAGCAGACTCTTAATCTGCGGGTCGAAGGTTCGATCCCTTCGCGGCTCAGTTATGCGGGAATAGCTCAGTGGTAGAGCGCCACCTTGCCAAGGTGGATGTCGCGGGTCCGACTCCCGTTTCCCGCTTACAAGATGACAAGGAATAATTATGTTCCTGAATGTATAACCAGAAATACTTCCGTGTAAATCTATCAATTAATTTAATTCCCACAATGACCGATATTGAATTGGAGGCACACAATGGAAGTGGATGCAAATGTACTCGTGGAGGACATCTCTGGTACCAAGTCGGGTGATGAAGTAATGGAAGGTGAACGGAATTTACTCTTATTGCACGTACAAAATGAACTTTTGGAGAACATTTCAGCGATTCAAGATTCAGTGAGGAATGCGGTTATTAACCGGGAATGGATCGATTTTGAATCCTTACTTCGTACCATGAATCAATACGCCGATCAATTTCAGGCATTGGAAACGGAACGGGCGGCCTTGTTATCAAATCTTCTTGAAGAACAGGGAATGCTTCCTCAAACCGGTAATGCTAATCCTCCTTCGGGTTTTTATGGTCTGGTGTCTCGATTTCCAGAACAAGACCGAAATGGCTTAACCGAAATGTACCGGAACCTTAAACTGAGAGCTCTTAAAGTACGGATGGCTAATGAATCTTTGGTAACATACCTCAATGAAGCAAAAACCACGATAAATAGCTTCCTTGAAGCCGCGTGTCCTGATCGTAAAACTCGTTTCTATTCCCGGTGGGGAACCAAGGTAACGACGGATGCTCGGAGTATGGTGGTGAATCATAGCCTCTAATTAGGAGAAAATCGTCATGGCATCGACCTTTTTAGGTATAGAACTAGGAAAACGGGCTGTGTCTGCCCATGAACAGGCACTCAACACCACGGGACATAATCTTTCAAATGCCTCTACTGAAGGTTATTCTCGACAGCGAGTGGAATTTTCAGCTTTTGAACCGTTGTATATGCCCGGCCTTAACCGGGCAGAGACTCCTGGTCAACTTGGTCAGGGAACGGTAGTAGAACGAGTAGAACGGCTTCGGGATCAGGTCCTCGATAAACGTATTGTGGCCCAGGCAGGCGGGGAAGGGTACTGGGGAACCAGGGATCCGTATATCCGGATGCTAGAACAGATTTACCTGGAACCGGGGGATAATTCAATTCGGGGCAAGATGGATGCTTTTTGGGACGCCTGGCAGGAACTTTCTGTATACCCCACTGATACTGCTCCTCGTACTGCGGTAATTGAACGGGGCAAGACCCTCATCGACGGTATCCACGACCGTTACCAGTCTCTTCAGGGTCTCAAGGACATGGTTGAAGAGGACATTCAGCTCACGGTCAGACGGGTAAACGAACTTTCCCGGCAGATTGCGGGCTTAAACCAGGATATTCAAAAGGTGAGAGCCCAAGGGGATAATCCCAATGATCTCTTAGATCGGCGGGACCTCCTGGTGGATAAACTTTCATCTATTGTTGATATTACCATTGATAGCCGAGACCCGGACGAATTCATGGTTCATACTGCGGGGATGGTCCTGGTTCAGGGGCATATAGGCCGTCAATTTGCCTTGGAACCAGGCATTGAGACTGAGGGCTATTCCCGGATCCGCTGGGAAGATACCGGGGAAGAAATCCAGTTCCGCAACGGCAGTCTCGCGGCCCTGGTGGAACTCCGAGACACGACGATTCAATCAGAGATACAAAGCTTGGACTCCATGACCATGAATTTTGTGGATCTCGTGAATGAAGTGCACCGTGACGGTTATGGTATCAATGGCCTTACTGGGCAAGACTTCTTTACCGAATATCACTTTGTGACCAATGTCAACGGTAATTATGACCGGGACGGAGATGGTACTTTTGATTCAAGCTATATGTTCCGTATCACTGGAACCAATATGTTGGAGCCCCGGGATCAGGTGGGGCTGACCGGGGTGATTACCCTTGCAGCAGCAAGCGGTGAAACCCAGATACCCTATTATCCAACCGATACCGTAGGGGATATTGTCTCCCGGATAAATAATTCAGGAGCGGAAGTGGTGGCCCGATTGAACCGGGAAGGTCGGCTCAGCCTTAAGGGAACCCCTTCAGAATCGCAGGATAACCCTGATTTTGTGATTCGCCATATTGAAGATTCAGGCCGTTTCTTAGAAGGGTATGCAGGGATTTTAAACCGTTCCGGCCCTGATGGGGCGTATGACTGGAGTCGGCCTGACGCGGTTGCTTCCCTGCGGGGGAGTACCGCTAATTTTTCTACTGCCCCGGTAGCCCACCCATCCGGGTGGATTGAAGTAAACCCTGCCCTTATCAAGGAACCAGCCTCGGTGGCGTCTGGTTTAGGTGAAAATGGCAGGCCAGCTAACCCAGGGAATGGAGAAGCTGCCTTGGCCATCGCCTCAATCAGGAATTCCGAGGTTATGGTAGGGCAGTTGGGGACCTTTGATGATTACTTTGCCGACGCGGTGGGCCGTATTGGGCTTTTAGGGGAGCAGAGTAACCGGGCGCTGGAAACGCAGAACCTGGTGATGAAACAGCTCAAGGATATGCGGCAATCGGTTTCCGGGGTTAATATGGATGAAGAACTGGCAAACATGATCAAGTACCAACATGGCTACGCGGCGGCGGCGCGGTTTATCACCACTATGAACTCCCTGCTGGATACCCTGATTAACCGAATGGGAGTATAGGACTGACCTGGTTTACATTCGGTGCAGCCCGATTGTATTAGCCGTCATCCTGTAATATAACACAAGGAGTATACAAATGCGCAGACTTTCTACGGATATGCCGAACAACGATATGCAGTTTTACCTCAGACGTCAAGAAGAGGGGCTTGCAAAGGTACAGGCTAAGATCGCAGGACAAACCAAGATACATGAGTTGCGGGATGACCCCTTAGCAGCCTCCCATGCAGTGCGTTATGAGTCTTACTTGGCCAGGCTTGAGCGGTTTGAAAAAAACACCCTCTATGCCCGAGATCATTTTAACCAGACCGATACCTATCTCAGGCAGGGCAATGACCTGATGCAGCGGATACGGGAGATTGCAATCCAGGGGGCAAACGGCATCTATACCAAAGAGGATATGCAATACATGGCCGTGGAGGTTAATGAACTGCTCAAGGAATTAGTTTCTGTTTCCAATGCCCTAGGGCCTGATGGCCGACAGATCTTTTCCGGGGATAAGGCATTTACCGAACCCTTCCGTATTGTAGAGGGAACGGTCCAGGGGGGTGGAGAAATCATGGTAGTAGGGGTGGAATATTGGGGTGCAGGGGCTTCCCGAAAAACAGAATCGACCGATGGAACCTATACCACCTTGGATATTAGCGGAGGTGAAGCATTTTGGGCGGAAAAGATGCAGATATTTTCAGGGGTTGACGCTTCGGAGTATCGGGTTACCACTGCGGCGGCTTTTTATGTGGACGGAGAAGAGATTACCGTTAATCCTGGGGATACCCTTGAGGCGATTGTGGCAAAAATAAACGAATCCCCCGCACCGGTAAAAGCCTATGTGGACCCTGAAACAAGAGGTCTTTCCTTGGAAGGGACCAACGCCCATCTCATTCGCATGGAGGATAGGCAAGATTCACGGGTATTGCAGGATTTAGGGATCATCGTCGCCAATGCTGATGTGGGCGCACCGAACTGGAACCCTAGTGCCCGGGTTTCCGGAGGTTCAGCTTTCGACATGGTACTACGCTTGAGGGATAGCCTCTTCCGGGGAGATGTGGATTTCATAGGCAGCCAAGGGGTTGGAGGTATCGATCTCGCCTTAAACAACATGCAGAGCCGCCTTGCGGAGATTGGCAGCCGGGGAGAACGGGCGGAGATGACTTGGAAAAGGCTTAATGAAGAGATTCCCAATGTTACCGCAGCTTTAAATCGGGAAGCTTCCTTGGACTTTGCCACTGCAGCCACGGATTTGGGTATGTTTGAATTTGCCCATAAAGCAGCCCTCCAAACCGCGGCTAAGGTGCTTTCTCCAACCTTACTTGATTTTTTGCGGTAGTAAGGTCTTAGGGTTTACCTACATGATGAGGAGCAGGATGTGAAGGTTGCAACCAAGGCATACGGAGTAATTGAAGTGGATGAGCGTCAAAAGATTACTTTTTCCCAGGGGCTTTTGGGATTTGAAGCATATAAGGAGTACGTACTCTTTGATGCAAAACGGCAGCCTTTCTACTGGCTCCAATCAGTAGACGAGGAAAACATCGCCTTTATTCTGCTCAATCCCTTTCTTTTTCGACCTGATTACGAGGTTAATGTCGATAATGAAGAGCTTCTGGAAATAGGTCTTTCGGATCCGAGTAATGCCCTGATTCTTTCAATTCTTACTATCCCTCAAGAAGGTTTAATGACTGCTAATTTACAGGGGCCTCTGGTCATTAACCGGGATACCCGCTTCGGTATGCAAGCAATCTTGTCCGATCCCCGGTGGAAGATTAAACATGATGTCATGGCGGAGTTAATGGCTTACCGACAAGGGGGAGAGTGCCCATGCTGATCCTGTCCCGCAAGGTCAACGAAAAGATCATGATAGGAGATGATATCTCCATATCGATCATAGAAATCCAGGGAGATCATATCCGTATTGGAGTTGACGCTCCCAAGACAGTAAAGGTTTTTAGGCAAGAAGTATTTGATTCAATTAAATCTGAAAATAAAGCCGCTGCAGAATCTAATCCCATATTTCCTGAATTGCATTTCGGTACTGATGCACCTATCTTTAAAGCCTAAGGATGTCTCTGTAGTTAGAGCCTGTTTAATATCTTTTAGCAGCAGCGATATAAACGCAAGAACCGTCATGGTGGAACTTTTCCAGCTACCTAAACGTACGCTCTACCACCCACCGCCTGGGCCGCACCGCAAAGGTATGAAGCGCCTTGCGTTTAACCACCTCAACTTCCGCTCCAATAAGTACTTTCATGGCTCTGGCGAAGTTTTCACCTCTGTACCCGCCGTCACCTTGGACTTTCTCCACTTTTGTCAGGTTTGGGGCGCGCACCATTTCAATCGTTCCATCCCGGTCAGTCACGTTTGCCGTGGTCACCCTAACCGCATGGGGCAGGCCATTGGTATCAACGGCGATGTGTAGCTTTATCCCTGAAGTTTTTTTCCCGCATCATATCCCTTTTCTTCGGCCGTATCCGCATTTTTAATACTTTTGGAATCTATGATTACCGTGGTTGCTTTCGGCTCTCACCCGCATATCACCCGCCTGGATAGGACCAATTTCCGCAAAACTCGGTCAAACCATGAGGCTTCCCCATTTTTTCCCGCCGCGCTCCCTATTTGGTAATAAAGGAAATTATGCGTATTACGAGCGTTTTTCACCGGAGGTTCTGACCGTAACAAAGAAAAACACGCAAAAGATAGAGGAGTAGATTTTTTTACCGGCACGGTTGGCGGGTCTTTTTTTCGGCGGTTTCAGTTTGACCGCCTTGCCTTTGACGACGAGCAGGGCCTGTGGACTGTGAGGGTTATTGAGGATACGCAGGGCGTACT
>JAISBK010000126.1 GCA_031266255.1 Treponema sp. | reverse complement strand
TTGAAGTGACGCGGGGCACCTGTCTCGAAAACGCGCCCATCATTCCGGTTTCGGCGCTCAGCGGGGAAGGCGTTCCGCGTATTCTGGAAGAGATAGCGCGTATACTCGACAAGATACCGCCCCGAACGGGTTTTGGCGCGTTTTTCCTTCCCATCGACCGCGTTTTCAGTAAAAAAGGGCTGGGGAGCGTGGTAACCGGAACGTCCTATCAGGGGAGCCTCTCGGCGGGAGAGGATGTGGTCATCATGCCCTCCAGCACGGTAGGAAAAGTCCGTTCTCTCCAGACACACGGGGCAAATGTCGATCGCGTCCTGGCAGGTCAGCGGGTGGCCATCAACCTCGCCGCGGTTTCCCAAGACCAACTGGAACGGGGAGACGCGGTCTGCGCAAAAGGGGCGTTCATTGCCACCGATTGCATGAACGCCTGGCTTGATATACTGCCGTCCGCGCTCAAGGGCGTAACGCACTGGCAAAGAGTCCGGCTCCACGCCGGAACCGCTGACCTTATCGCCCGAGTCTCGCTCCTCAGAATGGACTTGGGCAAGAAAAAGTCAGCCATCCTGCCGGGAAGTGGAGGGCCGGTGCAGATTTTGACTGAATCCAAAATCGTAGTTACCGCCGGACAGCGGTTTATGATTCGCTTCTATAGTCCGCTGGTAACGATAGGTGGCGGCCAAATCATGCTGCCAAACACGGAGCCGGTGAAAGGAAAACCTGAACGGGAAGCAAAAGCAAAAATAATTGAGGAACTGTCAGCGAATTTCGGCCCGGCCCTGCTGCTTGCGGCAATCGTTCGCGACAAAGGTATTCTCTCCGTGTCTCGTCTGTTTGCGCTGTCCCAGATGAATAAACGGGTATTCGAGGAGAACATGAGCCTCCTGTCCGCTGCGCCAAAGACTTACGGCCTTCTGGGGTTTGGATCGTCGCGGAATTTCATCTCAAGCAGCGCATTCGCCACGGTGGAACGTTCTGTGCTGCGGATCCTCCGCGGCTTCCACGCAAAGTACCCCGAACGCGCCGGAATAGACGCCGAGAACCTGTATGTGGCGCTGGAGGATGTTCACGGGGCCGACCATATCCCCCTCGGAGATTTCAAAGAACTCTTATGTCTAATGACCGCGGGAAAGAGCATAGCTCCTGTCGCGATGCAGAATAAGACCTGTTACCGGGCAGCGGGACACAACCAGTTGCTGGACCGGAAGTTTATGGAACTTGTTGACCGCATCAAAGAGGAGAGCGCGGCTGCCGGTTTCAACCTGCTGAAACTAGCGGAACTCGAAGAGAAGCTGAACATTGGTGCTCCCGTTTCCCCCGCGTATATAAAGCGGGCGATGAAGTATTTGCAGGAAACCGAGGACTTGAGGACGCTTGAAGGCGGCCTCTTGTTTCCCCAAAAGACACGGGAACAGCTTCTTCACGCACTCGCCTTGATGAACGGCGACATAACGGTTGCCACTTTGCGCGACCAGATCGGCGTGAACCGGAAGTACAGTCTCGCCATGCTTGATTTCCTCGACTCGCAAGGACTGACACAAAGAGTCGGGGATAAAAGAATTCTCACAAGATAGTCTGGTAACATTCGCCTGTGCGGTTATTCTTTGGCGAAATCTTATCTCGGTCCATCCAGGCCTTATTCCCGGATAAGCTCTACATCAACGCTCGTTCCAATGGCCTATTTTGCGGATCTTCTGATTCCGGTACCGCACCAGGACCGATGGGTTCCGGTTTTCCAGCTCCCCCAACTCTTTTACCAGGATCTGCTTGATTGTTTCTGCCGTAGCGTCCGGATCCTGGTGCGCCCCGCCGGGAGGTTCCGGTATGATACCGTTAATCACCTTGAGCTTCAAAAGATCTTCACTGGTGATCCGCAGCATAGCGGCGGCGTCTTTTGCCTTGGCCGCGTCCCGCAGGAGTATCGACGCACAGCCCTCAGGGCTTATCACCGAGTAGATGGCGTTTTCCAGCATGTAGATCTTATCCCCTACACAAAGGCCCAATGCCCCCCCAGACCCCCCTTCCCCAATGATGATACAAACTATCGGGGTTTTCAGTTGGCTGAAATCCCGGAGGTTCCGGGCAATGGCTTCCCCAATACCCCGTTCTTCCGCGCCTAAGCCCGGATAGGCTCCGGATGTATCCACCAAGGTAACAATAGGCCGCCGAAACTTCTCCGCCTGCTTTGCCAGCCTGAGCGCTTTACGATACCCCTCAGGATTGGCCATGCCGTGGTTACGGTACATATTCTCTTTCAGGCTACGGCCCTTCTGATTTACTAAAATGGTAACCGGCCTGCCTTCCAAAAAGCCCAGCCCCCCTATGAGAGCCGGATCATCCCCAAATGCCCGATCCCCGTGCAGTTCAATAAAACCGGTAAAAATGCGGTGTATATAATCCAGGGCATAGGGCCGTTCAGGATGCCGGGCAAGCTCAACCCGCTTCCATACCGCTTCGGTCTTGGCTCCTGCCAGTATTTTCTCTTCAAGCCTTTGGATGGCTTCAACCACATCGATCCCCGATTCTTGAGCCAACCTGCGTAATTCTTCGACCTTTCCTTGCAAGGCAGCAATTTTTTCTCCAGTAGCAGCACTATTCACCCCTAGGCCTCCTCTGATACCGAAACACGGCTATGCAGAACCATAAGCTGGGCAAGAAGACGCCGCTGGTCTTTGCGGGGAACGATCAGATCCACAAAGCCCTTCTCTTGTTGAAATTCAGCGCGCTGAAACCCTTCAGGCAGGCTTGCCCGGATGGTTCCCTCTATTACCCGGGGGCCGGCAAAGCCGATGAGCGCCCCCGGTTCGGCCAAGATAATATCCCCCAGCATGGCAAAAGACGCGGTAACCCCACCAGTGGTAGGATCGCAGAGCACAATAAAAAAGGGAAGCCCTGCCTTATCCAGTTCTGCTGCGGCGCTTGAGGTCTTAGCCATTTGCAAAAGAGAGAATATCCCCTCCTGCATCCGGGCGCCTCCAGAAGTGGTGTAGATCACCACCGGCAGCCGTTCCTCCACCGCCATGAGCAAAGCCCGGCAGACCTTTTCTCCTACCACCGACCCCATTGAGCCGCCCATAAAGGTAAAAGACATAAGCCCTAGGACAAGTTTTTGCCCTTCTATCAGACACGTTCCGGTGATAACCGCTTCCTTGATATGAGACTTGACTTCCGCTTCCGCGAGCTTTTCTTCATACCCTACTAGATCAATCGGGTTAAGGGAGCGCAGATTCGCGGAAAACTCCTGGAAGCTCCCCGGATCCGCCAGGTACGCGATCCGCTCCAGAGGTTCCATCCGGTAATGATAGCCACAGCCCGGACAGGTCTTGAACGCCTCTTCAATGGCTTCAGAGCTGTACTGAGCCTGACAGCCAGGGCAGGGCTTGGTTTCATCGGGCATGGACACCCTCCTGTGGACGCTGCTTTTCTCGTTCTTCGTAATAAGCCGTACCAAAACGGCCGGAACGAAAACGGCTTTCTTGGATGATCTCCCGTTGCTCAGATCGGTTGGTTTGTATACCCTCAATCCCCAGTTCTGCCAAAGCCCGATCCATGCGAGCCAAAACCCGCTCCCGGTTCGACCCATGAACAATGAGCTTCCCTACCAGCGCATCGTAGTAAGGGGGCACCATACAGCCGGCATACAAACAGGTATCGAACCGAACCCCCGGCCCTCCTGGTACGTGCAGTGCGGTAATCCTACCGGGACTCAGGGCATTAATGCGGCACTCCATGGCCCAGCCCTGGATCCGTACTGCCTGAGGCTCGATTTCCATGCGGCCTTCGGTACAGGCGATGATCTGTTCCCGCACCATATCCGTACCGGTGATACATTCGCTCACCGGATGCTCTACCTGAAGCCGGGCATTTACTTCCATAAAATAAAAGTCCTCCTGATTAACCAGAAATTCAATGGTTCCCGCTCCCTGGTAGCCCAGTTCTTGGAAGAGCTTCACCGCTCCGTGGGCCATTTGCTCCCGCATACGTTCACTCACCCCGGGGGAAGGACTTTCTTCGATGAGTTTCTGATGGTTTTTCTGAACCGAACAATCCCGTTCCCCTAAAACCGCTACCTGAGCATTTTCTGCGGCGAGGATCTGGAGTTCCACATGCCGGGGGTTTTCCAAGTACCGTTCAATGAACACCCGGGAATCGGCAAAAGCAGCTGCGGCTTCTGCCTGGGCAATGGACAGTTGTTCTGCTAGCTCCTGTTCCTCCCGCACGACCCGCATACCCTTACCGCCGCCCCCGGCAGCAGCCTTGATGATGACCGGGAAACCCAGGGTTCGTACTGCTTCCAGAGCTTCAGCACCATCTTCAACCGCGGTTTTAGTGCCCGGAGTAATGGGAAGCCCAAAACGCTGCGCCGTAGCCCGTGCTTGGACCTTATCCCCCAACAGTTCAATCAGCTCGGGCTTAGGCCCGATGAATCCCAGACCTGTATCCCGCACCAAACGGGCAAAACCGGAGTTCTCCGCAAGAAAACCTACCCCAGGATGAATCGCATCACAGCCGGTATGCAGCGCAGCCATGATGAGGTTGTTCCCCATAAGATAACTCTGGGATGAAGGGGGCGGCCCAATACATACCGCCTTATCCGCCAGTCGTACATGGAGGCCTTCCTGATCTGCCGTGGAATACACCGCCACTGTTTCAATGCCCATTTCCCGGCAGGTTCGGATGATACGAACCGCAATTTCACCCCGATTCGCAATGAGCAGACGTCTAATCATCATCCCCCCTGACCACCGCACTTCATGCAGCGCGGCTTATCCGTTTGACTTCAAAGAGGATCTGACCGTATTCTACCAAATCCCCGCTCCCGGCATGGACCGCCAGTACTTCACAATCAAAATCCGCTTCCAGCCGGTTCATCATCTTCATGGCTTCTAAGATACAAAGGGTGTCTCCTGCTTTGACCTGGGAACCAGGGCTTACAAAAGGAGGAGCATCTGGACCGGGGGACGCATAAAAGGTCGCCACCATGGGACTGGTGATGGTTTCCCCTGGGATGGTAAGCGCTGGTACCGTTTGAGCCGCAGGAATCTTGCTTTGCCCCTCAATCCGGGAACCTGGCATGGTGCGCTCTTTTCTGAGGATAAGATGGGTAGTCCCATCCTGTAGCTCCAATTCAGCTACTGAGCTGGTACTGAATTTATCCAGTAACGCGAGCAGGAACGTATCATTCATCGTGGTAAAACCTATCCTTATGAGGGGTGGGATGTGGAGAAGGCAACAGGATCGGTATCCGCCGCATAATCAACACCGGCTACGTCAAATCCATGAGCTTCAAGAAAATCGTGCCTAAATCCTGCCACATCGGAAATCTCAAGGACATTCTCGGCGGTAACCGCTTCCATAAGGGCACCGGTCTCTTGCTGAACATCTTCCCGCATTTCCCTATCGTCCATGCGAATCCTCCCCTGAGGATCCACCAGAACCTGGTAAGGGTCTTCCCGTGCTTCTGGGGTGTAGAGGCGCTCTTGGTACAGCCGGGCGATCTGGGCTATACACGACTCATGAAGGCCCCGGGCTTTCATTACCTTGAAAAGACAGGACACGTAAAAAGGGATGATGGGAATTACCGCGCTCGCCCGGGTTACGAGGGCCTTGTTTACCGAAATCCACCCGCGGGCCTTGGGCAGCCCTGCCGCGGCAAAGTACCGGTTGATGGCCTTACATGCCCGTTCTAGGTCTTCTTTGGCCCGGCCTATGGTGCCGTTTTTGTAAATCGGCCAGGAAAGCTCAGGACCAATATAGGTATAGGCCACGGTTCGGACTCCTTGGGCAAGGAGTTTCGCCTTATCCAGGGCGCAGATCCAGCGTTCCCAATCTTCGCCGCCCATGACCTTGATGGTATGGGCAATTTCTGCTTCGGTGGCCGGTTCTGCCTGGGCAAGGGAGATCCTACCGCTCATCATATCCACGGTTTTCCCGGTATAGGCTTGTCCAATGGGTTTTATCACCGAACGGTACAAGACCCCGTCACAAGGATCGAGCCGCACCGGGGAAGCCAGAGAATAGATGATGAGGTCGATCTGCGGAGGGATTCCCGCTGCGGCAGCACTTGCCCGAATCGCTTCTGCAGCCGCTGCCTTGATCTGATCCGAATAAGCATCTCCATTCAAGGTGTTCGCGACAAACCCGGCTTTTGCGGCTTCAGTGTCAAAGGTACGGTTATTGTAATACCCTGGGGTTCCTGGTTTGCTTGCTGAAGGGGACTTCTCCAGGGAAATTCCCACGGTGGCCGCGCCGTACCCGAAACCCGCCGCGATCCGGCTTGCCAGGCCATAGCCGGTGGAACAGCCAATGACCAATACCAGCTTGGGAATACCTGCGAGGGCAATGCTTCCCTGTTCCCCTGGGCTTTTTGCTACGGCAAAGGTACGGTGCACATACCTTATTTGCTGCTTCACCGCCTCAGCACAACCTTGAGGATGACTGTTAAGGCAGATATTGTTCCGTACCATCGGCTTAATAATCACGAGCTTCTCCTTACTAAACAAAGCCATTCCGCTTCCGCGGCCAACTCATCTCCTATATAGGCTTTACCCGCCTGCTTTATGGTCTGTGGGGAGACCCTCAGATTCTCGATCTCCACCCTAAGCTCTTCCCCGGGGCGTACTTGGCGGCGGAATTTGACTTTGTCTATGGAAGCGAGAAAAAAGAGGGCGTCCCCGCTGAGTACGCCGAGCTTACGCACGCCTGCTCCACCGGCCTGGGCCATGGTTTCTATCAGAATGACCCCCGGCACCACTGGATACTGAGGAAAGTGCCCCCGAAAAAAGAATTCATGTTTGGTAAAAACATGGGTAGCGACGATCTTATCCGCATCCGCGTGGATGATTGCATCCACAAACAGAAAAGGTTCTCGATGGGGGAGCAGGGCCTCAATTTCATTGGGCAAATCTCCATCAGTTTCTATGATTTCTACATGCATATACGTTTATTATATCCATTCCTAGGCACCGGGGGAAAGGGTACAAAACACCCCTAGAACCAAAAGGATCCAACCGGGGCCCCCTTAGTTCTCTGGGTATTTCTTGAATACTACCACCCCGTTGTGGCCTCCAAAACCCAGCGACCCTGAAACTGCCGCATCAATGGTCCCATATTGTACGATATTGGGTACATAATCCAGATCACAGGCAGGATCCGGATGGTCCAGATTAATGGTGGGAGGATAAAACCCGCCCCGGATTGCCAAGATGCAGGCAATCGCTTCAAAACCACCGCTGCCT
>JAISBK010000109.1 GCA_031266255.1 Treponema sp. | reverse complement strand
GGTCCCTGAGATTCCGTTTTTCCCCGGAAGCAGGTTTTTTGCTTCCTGGATCCAGGTTTTGATTTCAGGGAGCAGCGGGGGGAACGGGATATAAAAACCGCTCATACCTTTTTACCGTTCTCCTGTTGCAGCCTCTTATAGGCTATGATATGGTTAATATAAAGAATGGGAAGAGGGTGAGGAGCGTTGGTAATGAGGTCCTGGGTGCATGAACACGAAAAACACCAGGCCTCCCCACTCCGAGGTAAAAAATTTCTCCAGGATTGGGGGTTTTTGTGTTTAAAGGCTTAGGATTAACCAGACGGGTACAGCGTATATTATCCAGCAACGCCCAGGAAGAAGGGCGCCGTTTCAATTCAGACCAGATCATGCCTGAACATATCATCATCGCGGTGCTTAAAGATGGATTAGGCACTGCTTCCAAGGTCCTGATATTTCTCAGGATAGACTTGCTTGAGTTTAAGCGTACCCTTGAGAAGGGGATATCCCGGGTTGTGGGTACCACGATGTATGGGGATGTTCCGCTGTCCAAACGGAGCCAAACCATGCTGGATTTTGCCGGAGATGAGGCCCGGGTCATGGGAAACGAGTATATCGGTACGGAACACCTCTTATTGGCTGCCATGCGGGAGCAACATTCTATCGTCCACCTCTATCTGGACGAGCGGGCAGTGGATCCGAATATGTTCCGGGTGGTAGTGCAGACCAATTTTAGCCATACTTCTCAGGCAGAAGCAGAGGGATACGAAGGGCCAGAGGGAGGCGGACCCTATTGTTCCTGTGCTGATGAGGTCCGGGATGGGATGCCTCGATCCGTTCCCCGGATAAAACCCGCCTCATATCCTTCTCTGACTCCCATTCTGGACAGTTATTCCCGGGACCTCACCGCCCTGGCACAAGCCGGTAAGTTGGATCCCGTAGTAGGGAGACAGAAAGAGATTGACCGGGCGGTCCGGATCCTGGTGCGGCGTACCAAAAATAACCCGATCCTCGTGGGAGAGCCTGGGGTGGGGAAAACCGCGATTGTGGAAGGTTTGGCACAGCTTTTGGCCCGAGACGATGCCCCTGAAGCCCTGTCAGGCCGGCGGATTCTTTCGTTGGATATGGGTTCTGTGGTGGCAGGCACTAAATACCGGGGAGAATTTGAAGATCGGTTCAAGAAAATCATGAAGGAAATATCCCAAACCGGGAATGTAATCCTGTTTATTGATGAAATCCACACCATCATTGGGGCCGGGGGCGCAGAAGGAACCATAGATGCTTCCAATATGGTTAAACCGAGTCTTTCCAGGGGAGAGCTTCATTGTATCGGGGCTACTACCTTGACGGAATACCGCAAGCATTTTGAGAAAGATCCTGCCCTGGAGCGGCGTTTTCAAATTATTGCCGTAGAGGAACCGGATTTTGACGAAACCGTGGCGATCCTTAGGGGGATTCAAAAGTACTATGAGAATCACCATCAGGTACGGTACACTAAGGAGGCGGTGCATGCTGCGGCCAAGCTTGCCCAACGGTACATTACAGACCGGTACATGCCGGATAAGGCCATTGATATCCTTGATGAAGCCGGGGCTATGAAACGGCTGGAACTCAAGATACAACCCCCTGAAATTGCAGGTATTGAGGCTGAAATGCTCAAGCTTATCACTGAAAAAAGCGATGTAGTTTCTACTCAGGATTATGAGCGGGCGGTTCAAATACGGGATAAGGTGCGGAATCTGCGCACTCGGCTTGAATCAATGCGTTTTGCCTGGGAACGGGTTGCGGATAACGAAGCCCCCCTTGTCGAGGAAGGGGATATTCGCCGGGTGGTTTCTGATATTACCGAAATCCCCTTAATGCATTTGGAGGAACAGGAATCAAAACGGCTACTCACCATTGAGGCGAAATTGCACCAGCAGGTTATTGGTCAAGATGATGCGGTGCGGTGTATTGCCCAGGCCATAAGGAGATCCCGATCAGGGATAGCTTCACCTGCCCGTCCCTTAGGTTCCTTCATATTCTTGGGTCCTACCGGGGTGGGAAAAACGCTCTTAGCCAAGCGCCTTGCCGCGTATCTATTCGGCGCTGAGGATGCCTTGGTACGCATTGATATGTCCGATTATATGGAAAAACATAACACGTCCCGGCTCGTAGGTGCGCCGCCGGGGTATATAGGATATGAGGAAGGGGGCTTTTTAACCGAACGGATCCGCAGGAACCCCTACCGGGTGATACTGTTTGACGAAATTGAAAAGGCTCACCGGGATGTATGCAACCTCTTGCTGCAGGTCCTTGAGGAAGGGGAACTCAAGGATACCTTGGGTCATACCGTTAGTTTCCGCAATACGGTGATCATTATGACCAGTAACGCCGGAATACGGGATATTTCCCGGGATTCTCAACTCGGCTTTGGTCTGGGAACCGGGCTTATGGACCACAAGGAGATAAAATCCCTGGCTATGGCAGCATTGCGCCGTCTCTTTAATCCTGAATTCATCAATCGGCTGGATGATGTGGTGGTCTTCCATTCCTTGGATATGAAGCAGGCAGAAGCTATATTGGATATACAGCTTGAGGATCTTACGAAGCGCCTGGCAGAACAGGACTATGGACTTAAAGTTATGCCTGCGGTCCGGCGAATCCTCTTAGCAAAGGGCTGGGATCCCAAATACGGGGTAAGGCCCCTGCGGCGAACCATTCAGAAGGAACTTGAGGATCCGCTTTCCATCTTTATATTGGAAGCAGGGGTTCCGGGAACCGTCCTTATTGCCGATGGACGTAAAGGCAGCATATCCATCAGATCTGAGCAATCCTTGGTACGAAAAAACCTGGTTGTCTCGTCCTTGGCAGTTCAAACCGTTCCTTGAATGTATGGTTACCGAAGAACAAGAACAATGTGTTGCGAAAAATTGATTACCTAAAGGGGAAAACAAAAAAATGCCTATCTTACCTATCCCAGGAATCCACAGAGGAAACCGATGAGTGTATTTTGCCTTCTTTGGATGCCTCTGTTTTATTTGTTTTGGTCTGCCCTTTCCCCAGGAAAAGATACTGGTCTTGGCGGTATTTGCGCCCTGCTTTTCGGAAGTATCCTGGGGCTTGTGTTATTTTTTTGGGGTCCTCTGATAACGCCCGGCGGCTTTGAGCAGTCCCGGTGGATAAGCGGATTCGTTGATATGATCAGTGTGCCTGTACTGCTGCCGCTGTTGTTGTATCTGCTGTTACTCCCCTTTGGGTTTTCGAGAACCCGGGCTGATGCGATGAATTTTGCCCTTCTCTGGCTTATCCCAGACCTGGTTATCCGCACGGTAAGCTGGCGGGTACAGAACCAGCCTTTTCTTCTGGTCCTCGTGCCCTTGCTCCGAACCGCCCTGGTAATCGGGATCCCCTTTTTTGTGGGGCTTATGGTAACGGGAAATGTGGCCCTGATCCTGGTCGCCATCTTAGGGATCATTGGCTTGCCCCTTGCGGGGACCACGAGTTATTGGGCGTTCTTTTGTCAAAGGCCGACTCTGGGCTATGTTTTTTTTGTTATTACGGTGATTCCCTTAGGAGCAGCTATAGGCTTGTCGTGGTACCGGGCAAGGAAGTCTCGTTAAGAAAATCGTACCATGCAAAATGTTCTACGAAGCGCCCGCCACGGAGGGCAGGTAGCTTTGTCTATAAACGTATGCTTAAAGATACTGAAATAAAAAAGCCATTACCTAAGGAGACCATCTTTTTAGCCTGAAAATGTCTATCCGTTCTACCAGGGTCATTCTTTGATAACCCATCTTTCCTTCTAACGCATTATACTTTTTACGTTAGGAATTGCCGAGGGCCTTATTTAAGCATTTGATTTATACAAGTTATTATCGTATCTTTTTTTTCGTTCCATAAGTGCATGGCGCCGCCATTGCAGTTTTTATAATCTTTACAATCTGTACAAATTCCTGTCTTTGTCCAATTGCGGTTCCTCATAATTTCAAACCGATTATTCCATACTTCTAGAAAGTTGTCATGGTAAATATTCCCTTGCACAAAATTTCTGTTGATATTTGGACACGCCGATATTGATCCGTCTATCAGTACGGAAGCTATATTTATTCCCGCGCGACAAAAAAAATAGGAATCCCGTACTCGTTTTTCATATTGTCCAACGTATGCCTCACAGCTAAATTTAACATCAATATCACCTTTCATACGAGAGAGAACAATAAAATCAATCAAGTGTTTTAATTCATCGGATGTTATTATCATATCATTATTGTTTGCAGCTCTTCCTATAGGCGCAATTGTAAATAACCGCCACGCTTTTACCTTTTTTGAAATCAAAAAATCTCTCAAAGCGGAAAGTTCACTGATGTTTTTTCGATTGATGCACGTAACAACATCATAGGTCAAACCTTTTGAAGATACAATCAAATCTAATGCCTTAACCGCGTTTTCAAAACTTTTTTTGTTTGACCTAAGCCAATTATGACTATTTTCAAGTCCGTCAAGACTTAGGGTTACCGTCCCCATCCCCGCCGCAAGCAGTCTGGCGTGAATATCAAAAGTATAGCTATACCCATTGGTAACAATTCCCCAGCGAAAACCGTATTCCCGTAAAGTCTTACCGCATAAAATCAGGTCTTCCCGTAGCAACGGATCTCCGCCCGTTATAACCACCGTTATATTGTCATTCTTATATGTATGCGTTATGGGCAGAATTGCCCGTAA
>JAISBK010000102.1 GCA_031266255.1 Treponema sp. | reverse complement strand
TTCAAACTCCTGTTCGGCGACCAGCGCAGCAAGAATATCCTTGCCGATTTCCTCAAAGCCGTCCTGCCAAGCCTCGCAGATGAGGAATTCGAGGAACTGACTATCGTGGATCCCCACCTCAAACGGGAGTTCAGCGACGATAAGCTTGAAATCCTGGACGTAAAACTGCGTACCGCCCGCGGAAAATCCATTGATATAGAGATACAAATCTCCGCAATGCCTGAGATGAGGTCCCGCATAAGCTATTATCTATCCAACATGATAACCGAGCAGATCGGGAGGGGCGGGTATTACCATGAGCTGAAACAGGCGATTTCCATAGTCATCACGGATTACGATTTTATCCCGGAGACCGAACGGTACCATACGGTATTTGGGATGAGGGAGCAGGAGGAACACTTTCTGTTCAATGAGCTTATGGAGATAAACGTATTGAATCTGGTTCGGCTTTCTGAGGATGAAGAGAGCAAGCTGATGGACTGGCTGCGATTTTTGAAGGCGGAACGGGAGGAGGAGTTTACGATGTTAGCTAAGAAGAACCCGATGATAAGAGAGGCGTATTGCAAACTGCAAGCGATGAGTGAAGATGAGGCGACCCGGATGCTTTATGAGGCGCGGTTAAAAGCGCAACGGGATGATTATTCCCGTATGCAAGGTGCCCGCCAGGAAGGACTGGAGGAGGGCCACCGGGAAGGGCGAAAGGAAGGACAAAAGGAAGGACGAGAGGAAGGGGAAGCGAAAGCCACACGAAACATTATTCGTGAAATGAACAAAAGCGGCATAGGCGTCGCGGCTATAGCGGCCATTACGCATTTAAGCGAACAGGAAGTCGGCGGCATCCTAAAACAAGGGAACGGGTGAAGTAAAACCGCCATTTACGGATGCTTGGTGTCAGGCTTTTGCGTTACCCGAAAGGAAATAATCCTCCAAATGGCTAAACAAACGTGAGTTCGACAAGATAAAGAAACCCCTACCCGATTCTGGTATAATGCATAGACTAAACACACATCATACGGGAAACGGGAGGGGTTTCTTATGGACGAAGATACTATAACCAGCATCTATTGCGATGTCGATGACTTTTGTAAGGCTCTTGAACGCTATCGCCAGTTCCTTTTCTTCCACTTCTTCCACCCAGGACACGGCCTGTCCTCATTGCGGACAGGCCCTGATACGCCGCCAGGGGTACCGGATTCAAAATACCGGCTTTGTCTTGTACGGGTCAGGTCCTCGCTGCCCCGTACACTGTGGGCACTGCGGAAAGGCCGTACCCATTGTGGGCTATTGAAGGGTTAAAAAGACCACCGTCAACATGCCTATCAAGGCTAAACCGGTAATGAGGTATACCCATAATGGTAAGGATCTCCCTTCATACTCATAGCGCGGCGGCGCTTGTCTTGAAGGGACCTTTGGTGCCGACTGCTCTTGAGGATAGACCACATAACCGCAAGCCGGACAGCACTCCTGAAAATCATCCAAGGATCCGCTGAAACCACAGGTAGGACACCGGACCGAACTAAAGGGCCTGCCACATTCAGGGCAGGCGTCCTCTTCCCGGGCCACTTCGGTGCCGCAATTATCACAGAAAAAACGGATCTTCTTGGGTGGAACGTTCGCTGATGATTGACGGACAGAAACCAGGGATTTCATAGGTCTGGCGTTTCCAGCTTAACCGGCAAGTTTTTTCTCTTTTTTCTCTTTGTTCTCAAGGCTGCTCTCGCTGCTCTGATTTCCCCCGGTATCGGTTTTAGGCTTCTCTGCGGGGTGTTCTGCAGATGCTGCAGGGGTTTCCCCGGGAGACTGCTTTTCTTCTCCGGCAGCAGGTTTAGCCGGATTTGCACTGCCCGTACTTCCCCCGTGCTTATCGGTTACATAAAAACCAGAACCCTTAAAAATGATGCCGCTTCCCCCGTTAATGAGCCGCCGCAGGGCTTGACCGCATTGCGGACAGGTCGTAAGGGGTGGGTCGCTCATACGTTGAAAAGCATCAAAGGTATGACCGCACTGTTTACATTCATATTCATAGGTTGGCATAAGGTTTCCTCTATCGTATTTACAAATAATTCTGATATAGCGCCGTATACAGACACTAAAATCAGTTAGAGTATAATGAGAATAGCGCACAAAGTAAAGCAGTCCTCAAAGTGGACGCTAGTCAGGCCGCGGGAAGGTCCACCGGAGACCCAGGGTGATCTGGCCAAAGAAGGGGGCTTGTGGAGACTCAATGCTTTGGATTTCAGGATAGGTAAAGGGGTACAAGGGGGCTTCCAGGCCAAGCGCCACGGTTAGGTACCCTATCCTATAGGAGGCCTCAAAGCCTGCATATATATCCCAGTACTCATAGTCTAAGGGCAAGAAGGATGTACGGTAGATCCAGTGTAATTTCTGATACCCCGTATCAAGCCTGAATCCCCAGGGACTGCGGGACCGGGCGATTTCCAGGGCCAGATTGTATCGGATCCAATGGTTGACTCTATCTACGTCCAGATCATCCCGAAGACTGGAATTGCGGTCGGTTATGCTCAGGGTAATTCTGCCAAAGGGCAACACATAGCCGGCTTTGATCTCACTGAACGATTGGGTGTAATCTCCGGGATCGGTGAGTTCCCCCAGGGTAGCAGCACGCTCAAAGGAACTAAAGAGGTTCAATTTAGGGATCCTCAGGTGGAAAACCAGGGAAAGGCCTGAGCTTACCTGGGCGGTCTTGGTATTAAAGAGGCCGAAATAAGGCCCTACTTCGATGCCGATAAAATCCATATCCCAGGTGGCTCTTGCAAAAAGCTGGTGCATCAGCATGGGGTCCCGATCAAAGCCCAGGCAAAAACCCCAGGCTTTGGTAAACTGATTGGTCACGGTGACGGCGCCGATAAGGTTATAGTTGTCTTTTAATCCTACACTTTTTCCCTCAGGGCCGGGGTAAAAGATTGCCAGCCCTCCCCAGAGGTTTATAATGGGGGCAAAGACCAGCCCTTCCTGTTTAGGTTCAGGAGGCGGCGGCGACTCAGGATTCGGGGCATTAAGGCGGTTGAGGATTTCTTCTAAAAGCTGGGTATCTTCGGGATTCCGGGATAAACTAAGGGCTTCCTGGTCGGCCTTAGGGATTGTGGGCAGGTCAGGGGATGCATCCAGCTCGATCAGGGCGGGGGTGTCCGGGGGTATGAGGCGGATAATGGGTTTAAAGGGCTCCTGTTGAGCAAGCTCCAGGGGCTGGAGAAGGATGATCTCTGGTCTCGACTCTGCTATAGAGGAAGCAGGGCTTGTATCGGGGTACTCCCTGGTTATGGATAGGGTAAAGGGGTTGTCTTTGAACGGGCCTGCATAGTTGGCATAAGGCAGGGCAAAGGTGCGGATATTAATGAAGATTCCATCCTCTACCGCAAGGGTGGCGTGGCGGCCTTCGGGGTATCCGTAGGTGATTATGGGAGGAATATAGATATGAAAGGCTTCTCCCAAGAGGGGATGGTATTCCGGGGAAGAATCAATGAGCACCCAGGACAGGGTTTGTCTGGGGATCGGGGAATCAGCAATGATACGCAGTTCACTGCCGTTGAAGGGATTCCACTCCAAGGCCCGGTAGGAATAGGTATCCTCCTGTCCGCTCAAGTCTCTGGTGGACTCGGTAAGCAGGACCGAGGAGACCTCGGGTTTTTTCTTGATGAACAGATGAAAGCCCTCATTACCCAGGGTTTTTTCCATGTAGATGTCTTCGGGGTATATGGCTAAGGCTTCTTGGGCATGACTTTGGAGGATCGGGCACCAGAAGCACAAGAGAAGGCACCAAAGCACCGGCTTTCTGAGCGGTAAGGGCTGCATAGTGGTTACTTCCCTTGACTAGCTATGACGTGGGTACTGCTGTTGGTATACACCCCAAACACCGAAAGATGTTCCGCGGTCTTGGCAAAGGTGGATCCTGCGCTGCAACCCATAAAGGATAAGACCAATATGATAAGGAATAACCCGGTGTTGAGTAACGATTTCATGTCCTGCTCCTATTCTTAATTTAAGTGTACCTTGACCTTGCTATGTCAATCAAGGCTCCTATGGACAATCTGAATGAGACGATGAAAGAATTGAGCGGGAAGGGACGGTTTACGGCGGAAGATTTTAACTATGATACAAAGAAGAACCAGTACCTTTGTCCCAAGAAAAAAGTGTGAGAATATAAAGGGCATGTGGAGCTGAATCTGAACAGCGGGGAAAAGTACCAGGGGAACAGCAGCGAATGCAAGGGGTGCAAGCTGCAGGAAAAGTGCATAGCATCCGGTGGGGGAAAGAATCCGAAACGGACGAGGACAAAAATAAAAGTAAACATCCAGTGGTTATTGTATTGTATTGTACATACTATCGGGAAATGCATGGCGGACAGGTGGACGGTAAGGGATCAGGGATAATTGAAGTGCAGAAAAACGGTTTATAGATTCTTAGTGGAGAGCTTGCTGCTCTCCAAAACGATTAATTCGACAGCCTCGTTATGCGACGTAAAAAACTTTTTCATATCCGGTTTTTTGAATATTTTATTTCACAGAAATACCCATATCATATAATTCATGTGGAGCAATGTCCTGCCCATGCTCCCATTCAATTCCATTACCATTTGATATTATATGAACTGTTTTAAAATAACTATAATTGTTTAGCTCTTCATACCATGTACCAGAAATATATGGTAGCACATTAAATAATTTAATTTCACCAGTTTCATAATTTAATTTTATAGTCTTTAAGTGCTTCAACACCTATTATTTTTGGAGTTAACATTTTACCGCCTTATTTTAAAGGATCAATCTTAAAATATTCTTCACCATTGGAAAGCAATTTCCAATCTGCTTCCAAGTCTTCATGATGTATTTCCATCCATGCCTCAACTAATTTCATTTTTGATTTGGAGATTTGTCCCTCAAGAATTTCACCATCCAATGCTATTACAACTTCATCTTCGGCATATTCAACATGAATATGTGGCTTATGATGCTTTCCCAAAACAATTATTTATTGTCTAAAACTATAAGATTTGAAATAGTAACCGCATGAGCCGTTGTGTCAACTATGTAATCCTGCTTCCATTTAGAGATAGGTTCAAAAAATGTTATATAATGTAATTGAGCGTCATATTTAACCTTAAACATGGTGGAAATAATTCCTCCATCACCGGAATATTGCACCCACCACTCGTTCTCTTCTTTTGCCATGTCAGATATTTTTTGGTACATATCTGATATTGACGTAAATTCGGGTTCCAAAATTAAAGCTCCACCATCCTCATACGGAACATCTCCTATATATTCAAATGAATCCATAACGCCATTTTTAACGATTATGTTCACTTTATATTCATACATAAGAATTGCCCTTGAAAAATTCCAATGAGGAAGTTTCCCCACCAAGGTAAAACTATAATTTTGTATGTTTTTATTTTTCCATTCATTCCATTCAGAAGTGAATGTTTTTTCATCAAAATAAAAGCCGTCATTTGAATTTTCTGGTTCCCTATTACAAGCGGAAAAAACCAAGATTCCAATAAAAACCACTGAGGCAATAAATATATTTCCTTTCATTATTTTATCCTCACTAATTAAATTTTGCCCCAATGTCGCATAACGGGCCCACAGGCGTACATGGCTTCAATGGTCAACTTCCGGTCCGTAGCAGGATCAATCTGGTTCGGCCCATAGGTATTCCCCACCGGGTCCGAGGATGCGCTAAATGGCTTACTTCCACTGGATATCTATGACCAGGGACGTATCTCCTCCTCCTGGCGTGGAGGGGCTTACGGCTCCAGGGGTTTCCGTATCGGATCGGACGATGATCGTGTACTGGGCGCTTAAGTTTTGATAGGTGAGGGTAACTTCTTTTTCCCCAGTACCGTTGAACGCATGAGGCTCCGTTGAGGTGATCAGGGTCTGTTCAAGCATGATCGCGATCTTATCTAGGGGGAATTTCTGGGTATTGCCGTTGTGGTACACCGCAAACACCCCAAGATGTTCCTCGGTCTTGGCAAAGGTAGCAGCTTCGTGGTATTCCCGGTGAACCGGCACCGGGATGAGGGACACGATCGGAGAAACCAAGGCTTCTTCCGGGACCGCCTCAATCACAAAAAGCGAACCAGAACCTGCTGCGCTGCAGCCTATAAGGGATAAGGCCAATAGGATAAGGAGCACGTCTGTTTTTGGCAACAATTTCATATATTTCCCACCTCCACAAAAAACAAGCCCCCTCCTCCTCGCGTTCCAGGAAGGAACGGTCCGGTGAAGGGGGTCTTAAACCGAGTCCCCGTCCCTAGAGGGGAGGGCGCTTTTTTAATAAGTAATCGTAACGTTTTCGTCCGTGTCAGGGGTTCCTGCACCGATTTTGACCACGAAGTAGCTCCCCGCACTAGTATCAGGAGTCTTATCCTCAGTACGGTCAAGCCCATTCCGAATAATCCACGGGATCCCTTTCGCCACCTTGGTACCAAAGGCTTGATAGGTCAATTCAAACTGCAGCACTCCATCTATATCCTTATTTGGAAGCTTTGATGAGGCGACAGCGTTGGTAAAGGAAATAGTAGAGTTATTAGCAATACTCGAATACTCATACGGATCATCAGGATTAGCATGAGTAGGACCAATAACAGTACCACTGACAGTATCTGCACTTAAGATAACAGGGGTAAAAAACTCCCCTACATAACGGGGCCACAAAACCACCTTGTAATCCTGAATAGTCAGGGTAGCCCCGCCGGTTTCTGCCAGATATAACTGTTCCAATTTGGCGATATTAAATGCTACCGTAAATGTATCGGTAGCAGGAGCAATCTGGGTCCCATCCTTATCAATACCCCCTAGAGTAATCCACCGCTTGCCAGCATCTGCGGCGACGGTGTAGCCGCTTTCCGTCAAGCTCGCAGAAAATCCGAAGTCATTGGTACTTTTATGCCTGTCAGTGGTATCCTGGGCAATAGTAATACTGCCGTCCCACTGAAGTGGGAGTTTGTTACTCACTATGGTAACCTGATTCGCTTGACCGGACTTAATCGGCCACCCATTACCTCCATTGTTGCTATAACCAGCTGCCAAGAGGGTCCGATTATACCCAGCCAGGAGCAGGACATCATAGCTCTTGTTTGGCTTAACCGATACGTCCACATACCCTTGAACGGCTGTCGCCTCCCCTCTGTAGTACGTAGTAGGATCACCAGCATCTATAGGTGAACCGTCACTAGGATTCACTTCCCTGAATACTACCTCGTAAAGATTAGCGAAGAACTCTACACTAGCAGCATTCACAGATCTGTTGGCGGTCTGCTTTGGCACCGCAACCTTCACGGTTACCAGGTCTCCTTCGTTATACCCAATGTTCGGCACCTTGGATTCTTGCGGTTCCTGGGAAAGGTCGTTCACTTCTCCACAGGCCCCCAATACCAGGAGCACCATCGCTACGATAAGTCCGTTACGCACATACCGGACCTTTGATTCAGCTTGCTTCATAGCTTCCTCCTTAAAAAAACTGCCCTCTTTGCAACAAGAGGGTTCTTGGCATACCTTTAAAAAGCGGGCCGAAGCCCGCCTTTTAAACCACTTAACAAGGCAGCAGGACTCTCTTCAAAACCCCCGTTTTGAAAGAACTCCTATATATCTTTATATCCCATTCAGTTAGGAATAACCAGGAATTTTTCATAAATTGTTATATTTTTTATAAATTTATCCATTTTTTTGTGTAGGGGGCCAGGGAATACTGTTCCGGCTGTTTACACCAGTCCCCACAAGGACGTTGCCCCGTATGGCGCCGTAGGGGGGGGGGGGGGGGGGGGGTAAATATAGTGAACTTTTTACCTTATTTTTTCTTTTATTTTATGTAAATGATGATTTTTGTGAACCTGGTTTGCATAAGTTACCTATTCACGCAAATTTTTTGTAAAGTTCACCAATTTTTTGGGCGGGGATTTTTTTATCCCATCGAACTCATATTACATAAGATAAACCCAGGGTATGGTACTTCATCACCCGCATGGCGGGTTTACTTCACCCGTTCCCTTGTTTTAGGATACCGCCGACTTCCTGCTCGCTGAGATGTGTAATGGCCGCTAGAGCCGTAACGTCCATTCCATGCTGATGAATGAGGCAATGCGGATACTTGACAAGAACTAGAAAGAACAGTATATCTTAGCATAAGGTCCAGTAGCTCAGAGGATAGAGCGGCCGCCTCCTAAGCGGCAGGTCGGCCGTTCGATTCGGCCCTGGATCAAAGGCTTATCCTGCAATCCCCACTGCCTGGCGGAGCCGGTGTAAGGTGGCCTGAGCCAGGGGCCGGGCCTTGGCAGCGCCCTGGGCAAGGATGGCATCCAAGGCAGCAGGGTCTGCCATGAGTGCTTCAAAGCGGTTTCGCAGGGGACTCAGTTCCCGGTTTACCACCCGGAACAGCTCTTCCTTGGCTTCCCCCCAGCCCATTCCCCCTGTACGGTACTGTTTAGCCAAAGTTGCTTGTTCTTCTTTTGAAGCAAAGAGCGTATACAGCACGTATAGCTGAGAAGTTTCCGGGTCTTTAGGTTCTTCTACGGTTTGTGAATTGGTAACTATCCGCATGATGAGCTTCCGTATTTGTTTTTCCGGGGCGAACAGCGGGATGGTATTCCCATAACTCTTACTCATCTTCCGTCCATCCAGACCAGGCACTACGGCTACTTCCGCTTGAACCGATGCCTGGGGTATTTTGAGGATATCCCCTTTATAGTTGAAATTGATTCCTTGGGCTATGTCCTGGGCCATTTCCACGTGCTGGACTTGATCCTTGCCTACGGGAACTATATCGGGGTTAAAAAGCAAAATATCCGCAGCCATGAGCACCGGGTAGGTAAAAAGCCCCATGTTGATCCCCGCATCTGGCTCTTCCTGGTTCTCCAGGTTTTCCTGTACCGCTGCCTTGTAGGCATGAGCCCGGTTCATCAGTCCTTTGCTGGTGAAGGCCATGAGAATCGTGGTCAGCTCAAAGGTTTCAGGGATGGAACTTTGCCGGTAAAAGATGACCTTTTCGGGATTGAGTCCTGCGGCAAGCCAGCCTGCGGCCACTTCCCGAATGTGAGCGGCTAGTTCCTTGGGATCTTTTACCGTATTGAGGGCATGGTAATCTGCGATGAAATACCGGGCGTCGTAATCCTGGGCCAACTGTAGGGCAGGCTTTATAGCCCCAAAATAGTTGCCAATGTGGAGGGTCCCGGTTGGTTTAATGCCGGTTAAGGCGATTCTTTTCATATAGCACCTATATATAGAATAAGTTAGCCATACTGTACCGGGAAATCAGCAGGCTGTAAAGGGCACGCGTTGCCTCATGAAAAATGTAGTGGTGATCTCCAAAAATGGATAATAGGGACCGTTTTCTGTCGGTGTTTGGAGAGGACCAGCACGAAGTAGGGAAGGAACACTTGGGAATGGTTCATTTTTTATTTTATAGAAAAATTTGAAAATGCCCTAGACAAACAAAAATGAATGTGCTATAGATCAATACAAGTGCTTCTATGGATCTTGAAGAAAATCCATAAGCACCTGGGCTGCAGATGAACCGGCTGATACTGGGATGCAGTGTATAAAAAACGGCATTTTGCTTTTATAAAAAGGTAGTATTATTGTTGTGAAAATAGCTTGTAAGTCCTTATGTTACAATGAATTATACCCCCCCCCCCCCCCCGATAACTTTTCTGTCAAGATGCTCTTCGGATAATTTTTCTCTTCTCTTTTAAATATTCTGTTGGACATTTTTATCCTCGATACGGAGACTGTAGCGGCTTTAGCATTGCGGTAGTTTTTTATAGTTTCTACAGATCCGATATACTCATTGATGATGTTGCGGCTCACAACAGGTATGTGGTGTTATATGGTCTACACAATATTCCTATAGAAAAGGTTTTCTTTTTTGGCAAAGGAGTATATAACAAAGACTTGCCAGAAAACTTATCAGTAAAACATGTCAAACACACGGCGCATAGCCAAAAACACCTTGATGCTGTATTGCCGGCAAATTTTTATTATGCTGGTGAGCCTCTATACGGTGCGGGTGGTACTAAACACCTTGGGCGCGGAGGACTACGGAGTTTACCATGTGGTGGCTGGGGTGGTTACCATGTTTGGGGTTCTCAATGGGATAATGGCTGCCGCTCTGCAGCGGTATTTTTCATTTGAAATTGGCCGGGATGATTTCGAGCGGCTAGAAAAAATATTTAGTTTGAGCATTACTATTTATGTATTGATCATAGTATTGGTATTACTTATGGGAGAGACTATAGGTTTATGGTATGTAAATAAAAAATTGATACTGCCGATAGAGCGTAAAAAAATCGCGGTGATTATTTATCAATTTTCAATACTATCATTTATGTTTTCAATTATAACGACGCCGTATATGGCCATGATAATAGCCCGTGAGGATATGAATATTTATGCGTATGTTTCGATTATAGAAGCTGGCATGAAATTAGTAGCTGTATTCCTGCTGCGTTTTTTATGCTTTGATAAATTGCTGTTATATGGGATACTTATGTGTGCGGTTGTGTTCATAAATACAGGGATATATCGGACAATATGTATGCGTAAGTACCATGAATGTAAGTTCCGGTTTTATTGGGACAAACGATTGTTTAAGGAAATCGCCGGTTATACAGGCTGGCATTTGTTTGGCGCTTTTGGCGGGATTTCGAAATATCAAGGGATTACGATTCTGCTAAACCAGTTCTTTAATCCATTAATAGTTGCCGCATCGACCATTGCGGGATCGATAAATGCTACGGTATCAAGCTTTTCAAACAATTTTATTGTGGCAATACAGCCCCAAATAATCAAGAATTATGCTGCGGGAAAAAAAGATGAAGCGCTGCAAATTACATTCCGCGGCGCAAAGGGCGCTTATTTTCTCATGTATTTATTTGTATTGCCGCTGATGCTGGAAATGCCGCTGGTTCTTTCACTTTGGCTGAAAAATCCTCCTGAGTATGCGGAATTATTTACTAGATTGGTATTGATAGATGTGCTTGTTAATTCTATAGGATTATTATTGGGAACAGTAGTCCAGGCAACAGGGAAAATAAAATTATGGAATTCTCTGCTTGGCGGCATCCAGATTTTTAATTTTCCGGTATCCTTGTTGCTATTGCGTCTCGGCGCTCCGGCATATTCTGTAGTATTGGTATCAATCGGTATTACTTTGTCAGTGTTTATATTGCGCTTTCCATTGCTAAAAAGGCTTGTCGTCTATTCTATTAAACAGTTTTTCAAGAGAGTAGTATTGCCTATTTGTATAGTGTCCGTAATATCCGCGATTCTGCCGATAATCCTGCACAGTAGCATGAATCAGTCTTTTTTAAGATTATTTATGGTGATATGTGTAAGCGGTCTTTCAACTTGTATGTGTATCTATTTTTTTGGACTTGACAGCACGGAACAGAAAATTTTACAGCGTGAAATCAAAAAACGAATTCGGCATACAAGATAGATAAAACAATGGACAAAAAACAGACTTCAGTGTATGCGTGTTCTATGATTGAGCTGTCGGTTAATCATCGGGAAAAAGGGAATATTACCGTCATTGAAAACCGGCTGGATATTCCTTTCGCGGTACGGAGGATATATTATTTATATGATGTTCCCGCGGGGGAATCACGGGGAGGCCACGCCCACCGGAAATTACAACAATTGATTGTCGCTGCCTCAGGTAGTTTTGACGTGATATTGAACGACGGAAAAATAAAAAGGATATTTACCTTGAACAGGCCCTACCAGGGATTACTCGTTATTCCCGGTATCTGGCGGGAACTGGACAATTTTTCATCCGGGTCTGTCTGTCTGGTATTAGCTTCTCAAAAATATGATACAGGCGATTATATCCGGGAGTATGGGGAGTTTCTAACATGGAAAAAAATATAAGCGTGCCCCACCCCCCCCCCCCCGTTGTGTTTCGGTGTTTGATTGTTCCTATATTGAACTGGATAAACATTCAGATGAAAAGGGGAATTTAACGGTTGTTGAAAATGAGATACAGGTACCGTTTAGTCCGAAACGGGTCTTTTATCTCTACGATATTCCAGGGGGAGAATCAAGGGGCGCACATGCGCATAAACAATGTCATCAATTTCTTATTGCTGCCGGGGGAGCGTTTGAAGTTGCCTTAGATGACGGGAAAAATAAAAGAACGGTTCTGCTGAATCGGCCTTATTATGGACTGCATATTCCTCCAGGCATCTGGGCGGCGGAACAAGGTTTTTCTTCCGGTTCGGTGTGTTTGGTGTTGGCTTCCGGTGCGTATGACGCGGCGGACTATATTCGGGACTACAATGAGTTTTTAGATTGGAAATATACTAAGGCGCTTAGGGAGGGATGATGATAAAACCCCTTACCTCACTGCGTTTCTTCTTTGCGCTATTGGTATTTTTATCGCATTATACGGTTGGTGAAAACATTATATTCCCTCATGGAGCTATTGGCGTCGAGTTCTTTTTCATTTTAAGCGGTTTTATCATTTCGTATACCTATAAACAAAAAATAACTGAAAAACAAATAACAACAAGAAATTTTCTAATAGCGCGTTTTGCGCGGGTATATCCTTTGCATGGCCTTATGTTGGTATTGTCTGTTTTGCTTGCGTTAAGAGCCGCGATTCGTACGGATATTCCATTTCCGATAGGGCAGCTATTTTTTCAGATACCGTTGTTGCAAAGCTTTATTCCCATTAAATCGTATTATTTTTCTTTTAATGCGGTATCTTGGAGTATTTCAGATGAATTGTTTTTCTATGTAATGTTTCCGTTACTGATTAGCTTTTTTCATACTACTAAAAAAAGACGGCTGCTGATTTATGGTTTTGGAGTATTGCTGCTGTATTTTACGGCTGTTTTTTTCATCCCGGAAGCATATCATCACGCTATATTTTATATAAATCCCTTTTGTAGAATTATTGATTTTATCATCGGGATGAGTCTTTTTAATGTTTCGAGTTTTATTCGATCGCATAAGGACCGGTTTATATGGCTGCGGAACGGGAATCAATGGTTCGCAACGCTTGTTGAGTTAGGCGTAATAGGATTGATGGTTTTTACGGTCGTTTTATCAAAACGGATTCCCCAGGTATATAGATATGCAAGTTATTATTGGATACCTATGTCGCTGATTATCCTTGTATTTGCTAAACCCGCCAACGGGGGGGGGGGGGGGGGGGGGGGTGGAACCGGGTTTTTAGGGGTATGCCTTTGGTTGGG
>JAISBK010000086.1 GCA_031266255.1 Treponema sp. | reverse complement strand
CCCCCCCCGCCCCCCCCCCCCCCCCCCCCCCCCCCCCCCCCCAAGTCATAGTTCAACCTCCAAAAAAGACCGCGGTAAGGCTTTGATTATGATGGGTAAAGTATTCTTCCCCATAGGTATTAAAACCGACAAAAGCAAGCTGCTCGAATACGCGGTTAAATTCCACTACTTTGTTAAGCTCTTTCATTTCCACATACCGCAGCACACAATTAAACAAGAGCGCTCCCTGTATACTCGCCAGGTACTGTCGCGCGTCTTCCAGGGATTTACGGGTATGGGCGATGATGTCTCCCCGCCGCAGGATATGTACTTTGGTTTCCTCTTCTAGGGAACAGTAAAACTGTAAGCCCTTACCATCGATAACTGCATTTTGGCTGCGTACATAGACCGTATCTCCAATAACAATGCCGACCGGATTCTTCGCAAAATGAACCGCGGTGAGCTTATCCGCACCTGAAACACCGATAGCTTTTGCGTAATACTCCGCTGCGTTCTGCCCTTCTATTTCCCAGACGATCCGTTTAACCGGATCAGCCTTGGTGATAACAAAAGAGGTAGGGGAGGGCAGACAATGCACATAGTGATTACAGTAAAAAGGTATCTTCATTTTCAGAACCATAACCGCTACCCCGTCATCAGAGCAGTGTTCGTCCGTGCTTACCAGGGTTTTCGTGAACGTAAGCTCGTCCGCGGCCGCGCCTCCTATCAGATTCAGATTAAAGTCCTTTTCCAAGGTAAACCGCTTGATTATTTCTTCGCCTCGGCATAGTCCATCAAAGAACACCAGACCCAAATAGGTATTGGGGAACAGATTACGGCCGCTGAACTTCCGCTTCAACGCGTCAATGATCTTTTGAGCTGCAAGCACCGGGTCGCGCTTCACCCCCTCTTGTAAGACGACAAACGTTTCTTCCACTTCATCAGAAGACAATGACATGGCTATGACGCCTTTCTCGCTTGCCCCGGTAGTACACCAACCACCTATCATAGAAGCGCCTATGCAGGCGGCCCGGGGAAACGCCCGTTTGAGCGCCTTACGAGGTTCAAATCGCTCCAATTCAACCGAAAAGAAATAAATCACCGCCTTAATATTCGGCTGATCAATTCCTGTAATAAGTCCGTCTATATCCCAATTACGACGGGCAGCAACTTTTATACTCATACCACCTTCCTTAAGAAGTATTATATACTTTATTTGTGTTTATGAGTCAATATGGTCTTTGTGAAAATCTTCATACCCGATACACCGTAATGCGTGACATGCCGGTCGCTTACCATGCTGCTAATGGGCTTTGAGCGCACTCCCTTTCCAGGTTACCTTGAACCTGCTAAAACCCAGCAAGGTAAGCACCGTAAAATACAGAGGGGTAAAGACCACCTGTATAAGAAGGGAGAATGCCTTTTGGTGAGGAAGAGCAGACCCGAACAGGCCGAGGGTAGCCACCGTATTCATGGTCATAGCAAGCAGTACTACCGCGCTCAACGGCCACAGGGACGGCACAAGGGGCAATACAAACAGGGTGAGGATACCTAGCGAGATGGTAATCATCAGCACCCGGAAATTAAACCGAGTGGCAGGATCAGGGCTAAACAGACCCCCGTTGTTCCAGCGAAGGGCCTGGTTCGTAAAGTCCTCCCAGGAATGTTCTACCCCGGTGAGCACAAATACCTCCTTGCCAAAAGCAGAACGGACTTGATATGCAGAACAGGTCCGAAGCCTGGAGATGAGGGCCGCATCCTCAGTGGGAGAAACCGGCACCATAGCGTATCCCCCAATGGCTCGAAGCGCCTCCTCCCGGAGGATGAGGTTATTACCGAACCCGCCGCCGGCAGCCCCAAGGCCGGTAGAACCTGCAAGATACATATACCGCACCGCATGATCGAAACATTGGTACAGGTATAAGAAACCTGGTTCCGGGGAACGTTTAAACACCGGTCCAATGGTTAGTCCGACCTGGGGATCCCCCATTCTGGCAAGCATGGCATGGATCCACCGGGGAGGCACTTCGCAGTCTGCATCGGTAAAGAGGAGAAATTCCCCGGATGCTGCAGCAATACCCCTTCCCAGGGCATACTGCTTGTAGTTCGGCCCAGGGTTCTCGTGCAAGGTGATAATCTGAACCGTTCCTTGGGGAAAAGCCACGGCAAAACCACCCAGCATCCCCGGGCTTGCATCGGAAGAGCGGTCATCAATAAAGATAAACTCTACCGCTGGATATTCTTGTACCGAGAGGCTCTGGAAAAGACCAGGTAACGAGAGCTGTTCATTATGAACCGGAATAATCACCGAAACCTTGGGGAGTAACGCCTGGGGCTCACGGGGAAAAAACCCTTGAGCGCAGGTCCGTGTATCCCGCCGCCATGCCACCGCAAGTCCTATCATCAGGGCGATATGGAGGCCTATAAAAACCAAGGAAAAACCCACCCGGAACAATCCATACCAAAATTGAATCGTCATGGATGTTCATTGTACCCTTGATGCCGGGGGGTATTCAATGGACGTTGGCTAAGGCTGCTGCCCAGGACTGTATGGCAATACCAAAGGCGACCGATGCATTGAGGGAACCCTTGGTTCCGTAGGTGGGGATGGATACCCTGCCCAGAGAAGCATCTGCCAGGGCCAGTGCTTCAGGACTTACCCCGAGTTCTTCAGAACCCACGATCAGCGTAGCCTTGAGGGGAAAGGTAAAATCCTCAAGCCTGGTTCCACCGGTTTCCAGGGCAAAGCAGGGACCTTCCAGAATACCTTCCCTTCCCTCATCCAGGGAAAGCCGTTCCCAGCCCAGGACCGAGACGCAGCCCATAGCGGTTCGGGCTGCCCGGGGATGATTCGGGTCTGCACACCAGGGGGAAAGGAAGATTTTTTCCACGCCAAAAGATTCGGCGGTACGGAACATGGCTCCCACATTAAACGGGGAACGGATATCTTCCAAGTAGACCCGCATCCCGGGAAAACAACGCCGTTTTTCTGGGTCAAGAGTGCCGGTGTAGTCGATAAAGTCCCAATCAGCAGGAGTCTTACCGGTTTCTGACAAAAGGAGATGCCGGATCGTATTGAGGACACGGATCAGGTCTTGCCGCTGCGGTGGGCAGAGGATAGGCAACGTTTTGAGGGCCTCACCTATGACTTGAACAATTTCTGGAGAAAAGTCAGGATCAGGCATCAGGAATTCCATAACCTGCACCAGATACCGATAATCTTCGAGGGACAGATCGATACCCATACTCAACCGGTATTCCGCTTCACCAAACGTTTTTGCTATTTTACGCAATCTCAGAGAACGGGGGAACTTTTCCAGTTTATATAACGGTATCATCGTACTCGGTTAGAAATAATACTTTTTATAAGGAAGCCTGTTTCAAAATAAAAAGGTGGAATACATCAATTCCACCCTTTTATTACCGGTATAAATTACAAAACCAAATCTTACAAACCCAAAACATCTATGATCTTGTCTGCCGTAGCATGTATAATGGTATCATTAATATATGACGGATCAGCTAACTTTTGTTTGAGCTCCGTGATACGATCTAAACGGACATCAGAAGCGGAAGCCACCAGCTCATGAGCCCGATAGAGTTCACTCTTTTCCACTGCTTCTTGAGAAAGACTAATGGAATCTGTTTGTACGCTTCGGTTGATCTGATTATTCCATCCATAATTTTTACCGGATGAAATGGGATTTATAGAACCTATCCTATCAATCATCATACGCTCCCTACCTGTTTACAATATCGACATACACCTATTAATAGTTTATACTCTAATAGGCCTTATTTCCAGATACAAATACTGAAAATTCGCCCCGTTGTTCCTGGTTGCTTGTCAAAATAGACAGCACATCCGCAACAGAACCTCGGATATATTCTTCGTGCAGTTTGGTCATTTCTCTTCCCACACACACATACCGATCCTTATCAAATTCGGTTAAATCGGTTAAAAGCTTAAGTATTCTAAAAGGAGATTCATACAGAACAAAGGCGGAATCCCGGGCTAAAAGCTCTTTGAGCCGGGATCGGCGGCGGCCTGCCTTGGGAGAAAGAAAGCCTTCAAAGGAAACGCTTTTATCCCGCCCCCCAGAAACGCTCACTAAAGATGCAAAAGCTGAAGGGCCGGGAAGGGGAATGACCTCATGTCCTGCCTGTACCACCCGCTGTACCAGGGCTGCACCGGGATCACTCAACGCAGGAGTCCCTGCATCACTGACATAGCCCAGGGTTTTTCCTTCTGTTAATGCCGCGATGATCTTTTCCGCGGCAATCATTTCGTTTTGAGCCCTGCAGGAAAGCAAGGGGAGGCGTATCCCCAAATGACTCAACAGTTTGAGGGTCCTACGGGTATCCTCACAAGCCAAGAGATCCAAGGTCTTGAGGGTCTCTACCGCCCGATAACTCATGTCTCCCAGGTTTCCGATGGGGGTTCCGATAATATACAAGATGGCCACAAATTCAGTATACCTCTTTGACGCCTTACACGCCACTCCCACGTCACTTCCGCCGTAGGGGATTGGAACCGGGTTTTACCAGGGGAAGTCCTTGGCTGCATAAGGTACAGGATGCTTCGTCCCAGCTCTCGGCAGGTATCTTACAGGCTGCATAGAGGGGCCAGGGAAGGAGAACCCCTTCCCCGCGACGATCCACGAGACAGGCCAAGCCCGCCACCTGAGCGCCGTAAGCTTCCAGAACCGCTGCAGCTTCCAGAGAAGACTTCGTGGTGGTAATGACATCTTCCGCAATGAGGATCCGGTCCCCGGCTTGCACCGCGAAACCCCGGCGTAAAGTCATGGTTCCGCCGGTATCCCGCTCGGTGAAAAAACCGGGAATCCCCAGTTGGCGGCCCAGTTCATAGGCCACGATGATGCCTCCCATAGCAGGTCCAACCACTGCGTCTATGGGGAGCTTATCAGCCTGGATCCGGCTTACCACCCCAGCCAACGCAGCCGCGGCCCGGTCAGGGTATTGCAAAAGCCGGGCGCACTGAAAATACCGATCCGAATGGCGTCCCGAGGACAGGAGGAAATGCCCATCCAGCATAGCCCCGGATTCCCGTAATAAGGTGATAGTTTTTTCCATAAATTCCTTCTTTCTTTACTGTAACGTTGCTTTACTATAATCTCAAATGGGTGAACATGTTCCCAAAATAGTACCCCCTCCCAGTACCACATCCCCATCATAGAGTACCACCGCCTGGCCTGGGGTAATGGCCCGTTGGGGTTTATCGAAATCCACCCGGATACGATCCGCGGCAACCTGCAAGGCCCTGGCAGGTTGCTCTGCCTGGAGATACCGGGTCTTAACCGTAACCTGCCGGGCTTTTTCTGGTTCTTCCCAGGCAATGAGGTTAAGGGTATCGGCATAGAGGGTCTTGGTGTATAAAGACCCTTCTTGACCCAAGGTGAGGGTATTATCCGCCACGGATTTAGCCGAAACATACCGGGGTTCGGGAAAAGAGAGTCCCAAGCCCCGGCGTTGGCCGATGGTATACCGGATAAGCCCCTGATGTTGTCCCAGCACGTTCCCTGCTTCATCAAGGATGTTTCCAGGAACAGCGGTTTTTTCCCGGTATTCCTCGATAAATCGGGCATAATCCCCTTCAGGAACAAAACAAATATCCTGGCTGTCCTGTTTCTGGGCGTTGACAAAACCTGCTTCCCAAGCAATGGCTCGAACTTCCCCCTTGGTCAGGTTCCCCAGGGGAAAAACCGTGTGGGCCAACTGTTCCTGGGTCATGGTATAGAGCACATAGCTCTGGTCTTTCTTGAGGTCCCGGGCTTTTTTCAGGAGAAACCGGGCGCCCTGCTGCTCGATTCTGGCGTAGTGGCCGGTAACCAGGTACTCAAAATCAAGCTGCTTTGCCCGCTGCAGCAAGCCCTCAAACTTGATATATCGGTTACAGTCGATACAAGGGTTCGGGGTTTCGCCCTTTTCATACGTTTCAACGAATTTACGGATCACCTGATCCGCAAAATCATCAGAAAAATTAAGCACATAGTGGGGTATATCCAGATGATAGGCCACATTCCGGGCATCTTCTACATCTGCAAGGGAGCAACAGGAACGCCGGTCTTTTCCATCGCTGCGGTCATTCGACGAGAACAGATTCAAGGTAACGCCGATACACTCAAACCCTGCGTTTTTGGAGAGCAGGGCCGCCACAGAGCTGTCTACTCCGCCGCTCATGGCGATAAGCTGCCTGGGTGTATGGTTTGTCTGTTCGGTCATTGCGTCCATGATGCCTGGATATCCTTCTCACAGGAACGCATGGCGAGAATGGTCTTTTCGATGAGGGTATCCAAGTCCCAGCCAAGCATGGCAGTCCCCCGTTCAATGACCGCGCGGGAACAACCTGCGGCGAAATTGGCAGCCTTGTATTTTTTCTTCACTGATTTGACTTCCAGGTCTGCCACGCTTTTTGAAGGCCTGATGATAGCCACTGCCCAGATAAGGCCGGTAAGTTCATCCACCGCGTAGAGGACCTTTTCCATAAGGTGTTCTGGTTTTATATCTACGGTTAGCTCGTATCCATGGCTGCATACTCCGTGTATTACCTCCTCCCCCACTCCGGCTGCCCGTAGCAATTCCGGGGCTTTGATGCAATGCTCCTGGGGATAAGCTTCAAAATCAATATCATGCAAGAGGCCGACTATGCCCCAAAAGGACGCTTCATCTTGATACCCCAAGTCCCGGGCATACCACTTCATAACCCCTTCTACGGTCAGGGCATGCTGCAGGTGAAAGGGATCGTGATTGTAGGTCTTCAATAGGTCCCAGGCTTGTTCCCGGGAAATGCTTGTTCTTGAATGTTCCATATCCTTGACTATATCTTTTTTTCGGTACTTCTGATACGGCGTGCTTAAGGAGTCCGGCGTCCACTTTGGAATCCCCGCGTACTTCACCGCGGGTATTGCCGTATGCTACGGAAGGCTCATCGCGTTCTATAAACGATACTGTTGAGTATGAAATACTTGACATGATTGCACGGTATTGTATACTAATTCTACCAATCTTAGTAGAGATTGCACGTCTTTCTTTTTTTCTTTTGAGGGAGAAGATCACTAGGTTTATGTATCGGGGGGGGGGGCCGGGCGGCGGGCGCGGGGCGGCGCGGGGGGAGGGCTGGGGGGGGCGGAGGGCGGGGGGGCGTGGGGGGGGTGGG
>JAISBK010000018.1 GCA_031266255.1 Treponema sp. | reverse complement strand
AAAAGTTCTCTAGCCTTCGATACCATCTTCGCCGAAGGGCAGCGGCGCTATGTGGAAAGTCTTTCAGCCTATGCCCGGCAATTCCTGGGTCGTATGGATAAGCCCGACCTGGACTATATCGAGGGACTTTCCCCGGCTATTTCCATAGAACAGAAAACCACCCACCGCAACCCTCGTTCCACGGTGGGAACAGTTACGGAGATTTACGATTATTACCGGCTGCTCTACGCGAGGATCGGGGTGCCCCACTGTCCCCAATGCGGGCGGGTCATCCGTGAGCAGCCGGTAGACCAGATCATCGACACGATCCTCGCCTTGAAACCAGGGACCCGGATTCAGCTCTTGTCTCCGGTAATCCGGGGTAAGAAGGGGGAACACCAGAAGATCCTCGAAGACGCGCGCAAGGCGGGCTTTGCCCGGGCAAGGATAGACGGGCTTATGGCGAACTTCGACGATGGTCCTCCCATTAAGCTGGATAAACAGAAGAAGCATACCATTGAGATCGTCGTGGATAGGCTGGTGATTGGCAAGGATATCCGTTCCCGGCTTGCAGAATCCGTGGAGGCCGCGCTTCAGGCCGCGGATGGGATCCTCCTGCTTCTTGTCCAACACGATGGAGGGGAAGAGGAACGTTTTTTCAGCCAAAAAAATGCCTGTCCAGACTGCGGCATCTCGATCCCAGAACTCCAGCCTCGACTGTTCTCTTTTAACAACCCCTTCGGGGCATGTCCTGCCTGTTCTGGCTTGGGCGCGAAACTGGAATTTGACCCCCACTTGGTGATCCCCGACCGATCCCTTTCCTTTAACCAAGGAGGGGTGGTGCCTTATAACCCAGAGTCCGCATGGCACCGCAGCCGTTTTGAGAGCCTCGCCCGGCATTACCAGTTTAGCCTGGACACCCCCTTGAAAGAGCTTCCCAAGAAGGTTCTGGAGGCAATCCTCCACGGCAGCAAGGACGAGATCGATATAAGCTACGAAAACCGGGAAAAGACCGGTCGCTTCGAGTACCGCATGAAGTTTCCGGGAGTGCTGGAAGACCTGAAACGCCGTTACCTGGAAACCCAGTCCCCAGGGATCAAAGAATGGCTTGAAAAATTTATGAGTCAGAAGCCGTGTGAGGAATGTGGCGGTAAGCGGCTGAAACCTGAGGTCCTGGGGGTAACGGTGGGAGGAAAACAGGCCCTCAATATCTGGGAGTTGAGCAGCCTTTCAGTAGCTGATTCCCTGGCTTTTTTCGATGCGGTAACGTTCAGTGAGACGGAAAAACAGATAGCCTCCCAGATATTAAAGGAAATCCGCGCCCGGCTTGGGTTTATGAAGAACGTTGGCCTCGAGTACCTCACCCTGGAACGTAAGGCCGCGACTCTCTCAGGGGGAGAGGCCCAACGGATCCGGCTGGCAACCCAGATAGGTTCAAGCCTGGTGGGGGTGCTCTACATCCTGGATGAACCTTCCATCGGCCTGCACCAGCGGGACAACCAGCGGCTCATTGATACCCTCTTGTACCTGCGGAACCTGGGGAACACCCTTATCGTGGTAGAACACGATGAACAGACCCTCAGGACCGCGGATTATATCGTGGATTTAGGGCCAGGTGCCGGAGTACACGGCGGCGCGGTGGTGGGTCAGGGAAGCCCTCAGGAACTTATGCAGATCCCGGAGAGCCTCACCGGACAATACCTGGCAGGGAAGCTCACCATGGACATACCGGGGGAACGCCGGCCGGGAAAGGGGACCTTTTTGCGTATCACCGGGGTTAAGGAGCATAATCTAAAAGGGATCGATGTAGCCATACCCCTGGGAGTCTTTACCTGTATCACCGGGGTATCAGGTTCAGGGAAATCAACCCTTCTGTCGGACGTGCTCTACCCTGCCCTGGCAAACCTGATACAGCATACCAGCCGCCCGGAAGGGGCCTATAAAAAGCTCGAAGGAACGCAGTGGATTGATAAGGTGATCGACATTGATCAGAGTCCTATTGGCCGGACTCCCCGATCAAATCCAGCCACCTACGTGGGGGTGTTTTCAGGGATCCGGGACCTCTTTGCCAGCCTCCCGGACGCCAAGATGCGGGGTTACAAAAGCGGCCGTTTTTCCTTTAATGTCCGAGGGGGAAGATGCGAGCATTGTCAGGGAGATGGAACCATCAAGATTGAGATGAATTTCTTGCCGGATGTGTACATTACCTGTGATGTGTGTCATGGCCGGCGCTTTAACCAGGAAACCCTGGAAATCCGGTATAAGGCTAAGAACATTGCGGATGTGCTCGACATGACTATTGAGGAGGCGGCGGACTTCTTTAGTCATATACCCCACATTGCCCGAAAGATGAGTACCCTTCTCTCGGTCGGGCTGGGCTACGTCAAGCTCGGCCAATCAGCTCTCACCCTTTCCGGTGGTGAGGCCCAGCGGGTGAAGCTCGCCCTGGAACTCTCCAAGCGTTCCACTGGTAAGACCCTCTATATGCTGGATGAACCTACCACCGGACTTCATTTTGCGGATGTAAAACAGCTCATGGCGGTGATTCAGCGCTTAGTAGATCAGGGTAATACGGTGCTTATGATTGAACATAACCTGGATGTGCTTTTGCAGGCGGATCACCTCATTGATTTAGGCCCCGAAGGGGGAGACCGGGGAGGGGAATTGGTGGTTACCGGTACTCCGGAAGCCGTGGCTGCCCATACCGGTTCCTACACCGGCCAGTACATCAAGGAAATGCTGGATCGGCGGAGACTGAACAAAGCGATACTGTAACGTATAAGAAAGGGAAAAAGGAGACAACTATGACGTATGAAGGAATTATCCAGAGGCTTGAAAAAGCCGTTCGGCACGAGAAAGCAGTGGTTGCCTTACAAGTGAAAGAAGTTGCCTGGAAACTCAGCGCCATGAAACTATCCGAGGAACCGGTAGTCGTTAGGGGACTCCTTGGCATTGCTGAGGAGTGAGCACTGGAGGGGTGGTATGGGGTGTAGGGTGCAGTGATTCGATTCCTTTGAGGGAGCAGAATCACCGGAAAAGGGGTTCCCCTTTTTTTTTCCAGGTTCTCTGGACAGTATGCAGTGGTCTTCTCCTGTTTATCGGAGTGAACCAAACCTTGTCTGCTCAGGAGGAGCTTCCTTCCCAGACCGCATCTGAAGCCCCTGCAGTAGAAATGCCTGATACTGCGGAGGCGCTTGATGCTGCCGAGGTGCCTGATGAAGCGGAGGAACCGCAAGGCTCTGAACAAAGCCCTGAACAGAAAATCCTGGAACTGGATATTAAGACCTCTACGTTAGCGGAACTTGCCGCATGGTGTCGGAGCCTGGGTTTAAGCGAAGGGGGAACCAAAGAGGAACTGGCTAACCGGCTCCGAAGCCACTTTATGCTTCCCCCCCCCTCTATTCAATCAGAAGCTTCTGATTCCCCTACCGAGAAACCCAAAAAACAAACCATTATTACCATTGAATCTGCCAGGAGTACCGAATATTTTACCTTAGATGTGGTGGATGAAGAATATGCCCGATTGCGGGGAAATGTAATCATCAGTCTTAAAGACGGAGAAGTGGTACACCGGATTACCGCAGGGGAAATCCTCTACAACCGAACCCGTAACCTGATGAACGCTTCAGGAGGAGTGGAATACAGAAAAGAAGACGGGGATACTATCGAGACCTTTAAGGGGGAATCTATCACGGTGAATCTGGATAATTGGTCCAGTGTTTTTTTGGAGGGCGTAACCGAACGGTCCATTTCGGAGAATCAAACCGCGTATCAGTTTGCAGGAACCCTGATTTCTCGCAGTGATGAAGAGGTAACCATTATGACCGATGCGACCGTGTCAAATGCCAAGAACCCCGAAGCCCTCTGGTCCCTCAAGGCTTATAAGCTCTGGCTCTTACCTGGTTCTGATTGGGCGGTGTTAAGTGCGGTCTTGAAAGTAGGGGAAATACCGTTGTTATATATCCCCTTTTTTTATTTTCCTGCAGACGAAATCATCTTCCATCCGGTCATCGGTACCCGGTCTCGAGAGGGGCAGTTCGTGCAGACCACTACCTATATCTTGGGCCGGCCCAAGATAAACCCTGCATCGGAAAGTTCCATTTCCAAGATATTGGGAAATAGTGCCGATATGGAAAAGACCCGGCAAGGTCTCTTCCTCCGCAGTACCGGGCGTAAATCCCGGGACCCCAATGATACGAGGCTTTCCGTGTTGTTTGATGCGTATGCTAATTTAGGTCTTTACTTGGGAACCGAATTGATCCTTCCCCGCAAAGGTATTTTTGGGGGTATGGATCTTTCCGCGGGTATGGGGTTTACCCGCACGATCTATCCCCTGAGTTCCGGGTATTCCCCCTTTGCCCAGTATGACGGGTCAGATGAATGGAACCATGCCTATGTTTTTTCTAAGGAGATACCCTTTCGGTACCGGTTGAATACCAGGGGTTCTTTGTCCGGGAAATACGGTTCTTTTGCATGGTCACTTCCCTTTTATGCAGACCCTTCGGTAAACCAGGACTTCTTGAACCGCACCGAAGAAATGGATTGGATTACTATGCTCAAGGGGAACAACGAGGAGGAGGATACCAGTACCAGTTCGGCTTTGGGCTCCTATGAGTGGCGGCTCAATGGTTCCATCACCCCGACGGTTACGGCGCTTAACCCCTATATCTCTTCTTTTTCAGTTTCCAGTTTGAGTACCTTTCTCTCGTTTAATACGAGAACCTCTGCACGGGTATTTGCGGCTTCTCCGACTTCCCCTGAGCGAGCCTTTTTCTTTCCCAATAAATTGACCCTGTATTCGATTAGTACCTCCATCGCAGGAACCCCCCTAACCCTCGGAGGTCCGAAAACCAGCCCTGCGTCCAAGAACGATACCGAAGAGACGGATCCGTTCCAAGGTATAGGTAGTCCCCGTTCCCCGTGGGAAACCCCGGAAGAATCCGAACAAGATGCTGCCACTCCAAGTCCCGTGGACCAGTTGAATCCCCCGCTCATATCCCAACGATTTACCGCTCCCCGAAGCGGAGGGCCTCAGTTTGCCATTGATTACCGCTTGACCCCCACCGGGGCTTCGGAATTACAATACCGGTCTTCTCCCAGTAATTGGCCTGAACGCGAAGATATCAATTGGCAGGAGGTTTCTTCTATTTTAACCAGCTTTGGAAGTAATGGGAGCATCGGATTTACCCTCAGTCAGCCGGGAACGAGCCTTTATACCACTGCGCTGCGTTTTTCCGGTAATGGCCAATGGCAGGCATATACCTATATTAATGAAGAGGCGGAAGAATTCGCTACTCCTACGGCCTTGGATAACGCCCGTTTAAGGACCTATAACGCCACTCTGTTTACCACATCCTACGAATTTTCCAACACCATAAAACCCTTCTACTACCATGCCATCTGGGAAAATACCACTTTTCAATATAGCTTCAAGGGTCTTTTAGCGAAAAGCGTTTTTGACGGCACTGCTGCGGATCCCTCCTGGGACATAGAATACGGTAAGTGGGACGAAGAAGATCTTACTTCCCATCAGGCTGTCGCGAATATCGCTGCATCAATTATGGATAAGGCCCAAAATCTGACGATTACCGCGGATATACCCCCCACGGACGCCGCTCTGTCAGGAAATGCGACTTTCCGGATCTGGCAAACGGTAACGAATCTACGGGGTAAAATACTGGAACCGTATAATGAAGCGGATCGGAAATTTGAACCGGTGTCTGCTTCTGAAACCCTCCTGTTCGGAAAGAATAATGCCTACTCACTGCAACAACAGATAACCTATGATCCAGAACTCAAGGAATATACCAATTTTACCACCAGCCTTGCATGGGGCAACCTCTCAGCTTCGTATACGGCCATCCGTTCTCGAACCTATACCCTTGAGTCTAGCGGCTGGATGCAGTCTACCTCGGAAGAGGTATTGAATCCCCGGGAATTCAGGGTAGCCTATGCCAGGACCTTTAAAAAAGAGAACCTGTGGAATAAACGGCTGTCCTTTTCCTTGAATATCAATTCCACGTTATCCCTTGATTTACAACGGTACACCTATTCTCAGCATTCCTTTACCATGGGTTTTACCCTGGGGATATCCAATTTTCTTGATATATCCCTGAATACCTCCTCGCTGAATACCGTAGTTTTCCGCTATTTTCAAAACTTGCCGTTCTTTGATCTGCCGATGGAGCTTCCCGGCGAACAAAACTGCTTCGTGGATATCCTTAATTCCTTTCGGTTTGATGATGATGAGCTACGGAGAAGTTCGGGGTTCAAATTAAAATCGTTCCGACTGAATCTGGACCATCACTTAGGAGATTGGAATGCCAAGCTGGGCATCACCCTGTCTCCCTATTTGGATCAGAGTTCCGGCAGGCCGGTATATAAATTCAACAACGAAATCTCCTTTCTGATCCAGTGGGTACCTATCAGCGAAATAAAAACAGAAATAACCGCTAACAAAGACAAAATCGTATTTAAATAATCCCGCTAGCAGGCTAACGTGAGCAGTGCAGGTGTTGACGATTTCCCTCTGATTTGGTATTTTTGAACAAATCCGCTTGATAGATCATGTCAAGCCCATTTCAGGACTCGGGCGAGTTTTGGTCTATTATTTTTAGAGGTATGAAAGTTCATGGCTTCAAAAGACAAAAAAATTGGAGGCGCTTCTGATGCGGTTACATCAGACTTCATGCGCCGTTTTAAAACCCATCCCTTCCTTTTTATCGGAACCATCGTTATTTTGGTTATCGTTATTGTGGCGTTCGTGTTTGTTCCTGCTATTGTACCAAGTGCGGGGGCTTCGGCAGATCTCAGCTTTGGCTCCTATAATAAGATCCCCCTGAGCTATGTACCTGGGAATTATTTCTCCCAGATCCGGGAAATGATAGCCCGATACCGGCAATCTTCACTGAGTGATACTAACTATCAACTGGTCAATTACCAGATTTGGCGGGAGGCCTTTGAGGAAACGGTTGTCCATACCGGTATGCTGGATGAGATGACCCAGGCAGGCTATCAGGTTCCCGCAGCTGCGGTGGATCGGGAAGTGGCCCAGCTCCCCCAGTTCCAGGAAAATGGCCGGTTTTCCCCTGCTAAATACCGGGCTTTGGATACCACATCCCGTTTGTCCTTGTGGCGGCAAGTCCAAGAGAGTATTGCCAAGGACTATTATCGGGCGGATATAGAAGAACTCCGCGTATCTTCCCAAGAAAGTGTGTTCATCAAGGACATGGCTTCTCCGAAACGGAGCTTTTCTATGGCGGTGCTGCCTTTCAGATCCTATCCTGATGGGGAACTCATCGCGTATGCCGCTGATAATAGCGCTCTCTTCCAGGTTACCCATCTCTCCCGTATCACCGTCACTTCTAATGAGCGTGAAGCCCAGCAGATCCTCGGTACCGTTACCGATGGGAGCAGTACCTTTGAGGATGCTGCCCAGACCTACTCCCAAGATGGATATGCTGAACGGGGGGGAGATATGGGGGTTAAAATGGCCTTTGAGCTTGCCGTGGAAGTGCCGGACGCTCAGGACCGGGAATCGCTGATACGCCTTGCTAAAGGTGAGTTAAGTCCCTTGATGAAGGTTTCCACCGGTTGGGCATTTTTTAGGGCTGAAGATACTCCTTATCCTGCGGATCCAGAGGATAGTACCTTATTGGAAAAAATCCGTACCTATGTCATGGAGTTTGCCCGGGGCCGGGTTGAAGACTATCTTATCAGCGAGGCTGAATCCTTTATTACGGCGGTTACGGAAAGCGGCTTTCCTGATGCACTGATCCAAAAAGGGCTTTTAGAACGGACCTTTGGTCCGCTGCCTATCAATTATGGTGAGGTGCCGATCTTTACCGGCCTTTCCTCCTTCTCAGTGCCTGAACTGAACGGGGCAGAATCAAACGAGCTTTTTTGGCAGACCGCTTTCTCTACGCCCTTAAACACCCCTTCTCGGCCTCTCGTACTTGTTGATACAAATACGGTGGTAGTGTTATATCCTACAGAAGCGCGCGACGAAGATGAAACCAACGCGGAGTATATAGAAACCGCCTATACCTCTTATTGGATGAGTTCCTTTATTAATCAGAACCTGCGGTCTTATTTTCTCACCAGTAAAAAACTGGATGACCGTTTCCTTGACGTCTATTTTAAGTACATCCAGCCCTTAGATTAAGTATCATGTCCGATGAACTACCCCGGCAGTGTAAAGCTCGCCGGGGACTTTCGGTTTCTTATAAAGGAAAAACTCTTCTTTCGCGTATAGACCCCATAGCCCAAGGAGAACGCTTGGCCAAGACAGCTCCGTTGGGAGCAGGGATCCTCTATTTTTGCCCATCCCCCTTGTATGGTTACGGTATTGAGGTGCTCCTTACCCAGATAAGCCCTGATTCGGCCATTCTCTGTGTGGAGCTGGACAAAACGCTCCTGGACTTATCGAGCCAGGTTATGGGAGATGTACTGAAAAAAAATCCCCGGTTGGGCCTGGTCGGTTTCGAGGACCCGGTCCAGCTTTGCACGTGGGTATGGAAGACCTGGGGGACCCGCCGGTTCCGCAAGCTCGAAATCCTCCGTTTGTCTGGAGGCTGGCAATTATACGCCGACCGTTATACCAGCTTGGCAGCCGCGCTTCGTCAAGATATTGCATATAACTGGGGTAATGCCATGACGCTGATGAAGATGGGCCGACGATACGTGCGGAATGCGCTCCGTAACCTGGCCCTTATTCCCCAAGCCCCTTCTCTACGGGAGTTTAGCTTGGGCGCTGCACCGGTTCTGGTTTTAGGGGCAGGTCCTTCTCTGGATGAGGTTTTGGAAGGGCTGCATCGCTATTGGGGCGCGGCCCTTGCGGTAAGGTCCAGACCCTTCAGGATAATTGGGGTGGATACCTGTTTGCAGCCCTTGAAGGATTGGAACATCCAACCAGATCTGGTGGTTGCTCTGGAAAGTCAGCATTGGAATATCCAGGATTTCATCGGTATGGGTTCTTGGGAAATCCCTGTAGCCATGGATCTTTCTGCACTGCCTGCCACTCGGGAAGTCCTGGGCGGCCATCCTTGGCTCTTTGCCACACCCTGGACAAAGCTGCGCCTGTTCACCCGGCTTGATGCGGCAGGCTTGCTTCCGGAAACCTTTCCGGCCTTGGGTTCGGTGGGACTTACCGCGGTAGCCATAGCCCAGCGGCTCTCCACCGGGCCTATCATCACCGGCGGCCTTGATTTTGCCTTTACCCTGGATAGGTTTCATGGCCGATCCACGCCGGGCCACCGGGAAAGATTGCGCAAGCAAACCCGTTTCAGGAGCATTCTCACAGTTGATGCAGCGTTCCGATCAGGTACGGGGGTGGTTTGTTCCAAAACAGGGATAGCCCAACGGAGCGACCCCGTGATGAAAACCTATCGAGACCTCTTTGAACAGGAATTTGCCCAGGAAACCCGGATCCAGGATATTATGGGCCTCGGTCTGGCCTTAGGACTGCAGAGCTTGTCCTTGGAAAAGGCCTTAGCGCTCTTGGGGAAAGGTTCGTCCAGCACCATGGTTCCTCAAGCCTTGGGTAAGGCAGCCGCGACAGGCCTTCAGGTAGAAGCCTTCATCTATCGGGAACAGGAGGCGCTGATCCTGCTTCGGGATATACTGACGAGAAGCAAATCCAGGGCGCCTGAAAACCTTGAGGGTTTGTTAGACGCATGTGATTACCTCTGGGCGCATTTTCCTGAATGTGCTGGAGCTCGGGGGCGCCGTCCTTTAGGAACAGACCTTTCCTTTTTAAAACGGGTACGTACGGAAATTGACCCTCTGCTTAACCTGTTTGACGTAACGCTTCAGGAGCTACGAAGCTCCTGTTCCTGGTGAAGCATCATGGAGGAAGGTAGTGGTGCAGGAGTCAGGGTAATACGCCATGAACAACGCCTATTCCTAGGCATGTGGCCACTGCGCGTTCCTTTCCAGGAATGAGCTTGTGGATGGGAGTATTGACGGCCCGTACCTTACCGTCAGGATACTTCAGGGCCAGGGCGGTAGATCCCCCTCCATCAAGATTAAGGCCGTCATCAGCGCCTAATTTTTGTAATATAAGGCCCACTTCAGCTTCGGTGGCCCCTATACTGCCAAGCTGCCGTCCGTCAATGACCAAAAGATAGAGGAGCCCTCCATCAGCAGATACCCCCACTGCGCTCCTGGGATGCCGGGCGTTTCCTCGGGTAAACGTCTCTTCCAAGACCGTCCCGTCCCGTAATACGGCGTAAAAGCCACCCACCGCGTTTTTGATGGTTCCGCCGGTATGATCCTCGATCAATGCCGCTTGATTTACGATAGCGGCTTTTCCATCATGATAAAACACCAAGCCATCAAAGGATGGGTGAGGAAGAGCCACCACCACTCCCTGGGAAACGGTTATCCCCACAATGGTCCGATCCTCCCCCTCTTTTCCTGATACCGGGCTAAAGGGATTGGTGTTTATCCCTGCAAGACAATCATAACGCCGGACAAAACTCGTGATCTTGGTGCTCGGGATGACGCCATTGAGTTGCTCTTCCGCTTCACTCACCACAATCCGCACAGTCGGCTCAGTCAAATCCACCCGTAAGGCCCAAAAACGGAGCTTCGGTTCCCGGACTCTCCCCTCAAAATAGTCAATTCCTGGACACCACTGATCTGCAAACGCCTGCCATTGGGGAAGGATCTCTTCAGGAATAGAGAACGCCCCGGTTTCAGGTGGTGTCGCAAGGGGAGAAAGCGTTCTACAGGAGCCAAAAACCAGGGCAAGGAATAGATACAAGCCCGCGGATAAACCATATCGTATCTTTCGATACGTCTTGGTCGTGTTCAGTAGTCTTAAGGTAATCAACATACGTATAATCTTTAATCAATAGGGGGACTTCAATACTATATACACTACAAAATCAAAGTCCCCTAAGCGTTTGCAGGGCTTTACGCCAAAATCGTTAAACCCTCGCAAACTCCCACCGCTTCTTAGTAATCGGATCTGCCTTTTCGAGACTTTTTAAGCAGTTTCCGCTGAATCGCCTTTTTTTTCCGATTAAGAATGGTTGAGGGCTTTTCATAATATTCCCGCTTTTTAAATTCCCTGATGATGCCTTCTTTTTCTACCATCCGTTTAAAACGTTTGATGGCTTTTTCCAACATCTCATTATCATCCACGATGATATGCGCCAAAAAAAATCACCCCCTCTCCATCATAATGGTCAACATTACGTAAAAATCGTATCATACGTTTAGTTATTATTACCCAAAAGAGCATCTTTGTCAAGAATGGGCCGGGAAACAAAGGCGTCAGGGTCGGTATTTTCTCCGGCAACCCGGATTTCCCAATGCAGATGGGGACCGGTTGCCAAGCCGGTTGCCCCGGATTGACCGAGGAGCGTACCGGTACGTACCATAGTTCCTTCTTGTACCGCGATATGGTCAAGATGATAATAAAGGGAATAGACTCCAGGGAGATGTTCAATGATCACCGAATTACCGGTAACGATCCGAGAACGGGCAAGGACCACCCTTCCATCTGCACAAGACCTGACTGCGGTTCCCCGGGGAACACCGTAGTCAATACCCGCATGAATCGAAGACGCTTGAGAACCATCCACATACCTAAAAATCCGGCGATCTCCAAAGAAACTGGTCCTTCGGGTAGAACTAACCGGGGCGGTAAAAGGCCCTACCGTATACACTTCGGTTCCAGTACGGCTGATGATGCCCCATAATACCGATGCCTCGGCGGTTTTTTGAGGATCCTGGATGGTACGGAGATCTGTATTACCCTGATCTAAGGTGATTTCTTCGGAAACAAAGGTTCTGTTTTCAATGGTAAAGTCGATCGTTCCGATAGACGCCCCTTGATGCTCCACTTGGATAACCGCGGATCCTGGCCTCGCCGTACAGGGAACTGCTAAAATCGCGACTTTAAGGGATGTACCTTCCTTATCCACGGTGAGATTAAAAAAAGAGGCCTTGGTCAGCCGTTGCCCCCGCGTATTGATGAGTACTGCTTGGAACAGACCAGCCGGGTCTTCCTTTTCCCCCATTGCCCCTGCAGCCATCCCCACCGTTACCGGTTCTCCAGGTCGGGGATGCTCAGGAAGAAGCACCAACTTTACCGGGGACTGAGCATAGAGCAAAGTCACGCCAAAACACTGCACCAGAACCAGGAGCAGTCCCCAGGATTTTTTAACCAGATACGCGCCGATTACCCGTTTTACCATCATAATTATACCCCAGTATACTCATCTCCACCCTGTCCAACAATGGCCTTAACCTATGACGGGACATCGGGATTTTTGCGGTAATACCACAGGGTCGCCAGGAACCCGGTAAGTAAAAGACCACCGGTAAGTACGAAGGGGAGGTCCCGGGATATTCCAGAGAGGAGCCCGCCTATCAAACCAAAAGGAGCAGTAAGCGCCATGATGATCATGTGCTGAATCGCCATGACTCGGGCGCGTTCTGCAACGTCTACATGGAGAGCCACCAGGGATTCGGCAAGCATAGCGAGGGTTCCCGCACCAAAACCATCAAACACCAGGGAAACGCCCAGCATACCGTAGGTGAATAAACCTGCACTAGGGGTTAAAACCAGCATAGCCTGTCCCATGAGATATGCGGCAAAACCCAAGAGCAAAGGGGTTTTGAGGTTTACGTTGGTAATATGGGGAATAACCGTAAAAAAGAACACTAAGGAGATGATGGAACGAAACATGGGGAAAAGGGGGAGCAATGGATCTGGGATCAGGAGTTTTTTACTCACCACAACCTGCCAAAAGGTGGTGTTGATCATTCCCACCGCACCTACCAAGGCGGTGATGATCAGCGCAAAGATCGTTCCCTGGGATTTTCCCATGATCTGCACAACCCCGCCGTATCCCCCTAACAGGGAACCGATGCTTTTTCCCTTAGTTTCCTTGATGCGGACAAGACCGGTCTGGGTTTCTCGGGAAAACATAAACAACAGGATCAGTTTGGTAGTCATCACCACAAAAGCATTGACATAGAGGATCCGGATGGCCTTCACCAGGGTGAAGTGGGATACCAAAACGGAAGAAATTGGTGCAAAGAGGGCGGAGAGCTGCCCACAGACGATCACCAAAGAATATATCCGGGTGATGCGGCTCTTTTCAGCATCCTCAACCATGAGACAATCCCAAGAATTAGTAGGCACCTTCATAGCGCCGTTGAATAATGCGGCAACCAGGAAAAACCAAAAATTTTCCGCCCAGATCCAGATGAGGCAGGGAATACACCACGCAATAAAATCAAAGACCGCGGTGGTTTTTCGCCTTCCAAGTTTATCGGTAATAGGGCCGCTTAAAAACGCAAACACCACCTGGGAAAGCATGTACACCGTCGCGATAAACCCTATTTCAGCATCTGAGAGACCCAGGGCAATCATGTACACCGAAGCATAGGGTAAACAAAGGTTCATCGAAAGCCCCCAGAGGGGTTCGGTATACACACAGGCCCGGGGATTACCCCGCAACTCCAAAAGGGTCTTGATCAGGGGATTATTCACTGAGGAACCTTATTGCTGCATCAGCATAGCGCATCATACCCATTCTCCATTTTTTTATTTTTCTAAAGCCAATTGCAAAAAAATAAAACGCCCCGATATCCCAGCCACAAGGAAATCCTTGACTTTTCACCCACAGCGATTTACACTGAAACCATGAACCTCAAGACAGTACTTTCAAAAGAAACTATCAGCCTTCATTTGAAGGGGACTACTAAAGAAGCAATAATCAACGAGTTGTTGGATATACTCGTTGCAGCGGATAAAATACTGGATCGTACCGCGGCCCTGAATGCAGTAATGGATCGGGAACGAAAAATGTCTACTGGTATGAAACATGGTATTGCCATTCCTCACGGCAAGAGTGGGACAATTCGTGATTTGGTGGCTTGTATCGGGATTTCGGATGCTCCGGTTGACTTTGACTCTCTGGATGGCCAACCCTGTAGGATTTTCATTATGACTCTATCTCCTATTGAAAAAACCGGTCCGCACCTTCAGTTTCTCGCGGAAATAAGCTTACTCTTTAAAAGCTCGGACAAACGAGCGGAAATTCTAGCTGCTACATCCCCGGAAGCAGTTTTACATGTTTTAGCAGAATAGTTTCCAAAGCTTGCACTTTGGAAACTATTGATGTGTACCATCCTGCAATTCGGCAAAGCCGAATTGCTGCTTAGGAATCCCTAGTCTCCTATAGTATCTAGAGCTTCCCGGGCGAGGGTGTGGATACCATTAGTCCAATTATGGGCAATCACTTGACGGAGGACAGGCTCTCCTATGGCTTGACCAGTAGCGCCTAAAGCAGGAATTAACACCCGCAGAAATCGTTCCTCCTGCTGAGTTAAGATTCCTCTTTCGAGGCTATTGTTTATCAAGGAAATGAAAGAGGACAGCAGCTGCGCGGCATCCTCAGTGCCGATTTTCGACAAAGCCCCTATAGCACCGATCCGTTCTTCTTCATCAACCCCTTTCATATACGAATGTTCCAACAGGGGATACACGGTTTCATCCTCGATCCCATAACGGCTGATCATATCAATGGCAAGTTTACGCATACTCGCCAAATCTTTCTGCTTCCGAAGCTCATTCGTCGAAGCCCTCCAGCCTTCATACAGTGCAGCCAAAGCACCTTGTGCCTTTGATTCATCAGCAACTTCGAATTTCTCCAAGGACCTAAGAGCCAGGTACTTATAGGCGTAGGTATACCCTGGTCTATGGATAACTTCGATCAAGGCCTCGGTGGGATCTTCGGTGATGATAGACAAGGAAGTTTCCGCTTGGTTCCTCACCCATTGGGAATACCAGCCATTCGAAGCAAAAAACACCGGTAAATATCCGGTAGGATCTTTGTAATTTTCCAGTGAAACGATCGCCCCATAGGCAATGCGTTCCCCGGATATCCGATTGATGCTTGGCTCTGTATTGGTATCCAGTAGGGTCTGCACCACTTGGGGAAGTAAATCCGTGGCTCCTACTTTACCCAAGGCAATCAGGGCATCCGACTTGACCAAAGGATTACGGAAAACCTGGACAACCCTCCAGAGGTTTTGCCCTGCTTCAGTATACTGAGCCTCACCCAATTGATCCGTAATGAGTCTCATACACTCATCTGCGGCATCCAATTCCTGGCTATCCCTGATGTTAGGATATACCGTGAGGAGACGGCTCAATGCCGACGCATAGAAAGAGGCAGAATCATCAATTTCCGCATCCCGGACGATCCGCAATATACGAAGCTGCTCAGCAACAGTAAGAGCGTTGTTGAGTTCATTGGTGTAAAACTCCAATTCTTCTTCAGCAAAGGCGGTCAGCGTGATAAAACTTACTAATAAAAGTATACTAAATCGTTTCATGGTTTTATCTTATAATACAACTTCTTACTTTTGCAACTGTTTTTTAGCGTAAATATTCGTTATTTTATGCAGTCCTTTGAGTCTGCTGGAGGGCACCGTGGAATACCACAACCCAAAGTAAAACTAGTCTTGCCATATACCAAAAATCAGAGGATACTTAAAAAGATTATGGAACACCTGCTGGTCATCTATGTCGCCCTCACCTTATTTGGCTTAGGTATTACCGTTGCTGACTTTTTTGGCATCCTTGACCAGAAGGGAACCGATGATACGGACGCCGAAGCATCAGTGCAGGAAGGGGATCGAGTTGTTGATGCAGGTCCAAGCCCCCAGGCAGGTTCATGGCTAGGTCCGGGGGATACGGGGATTCGGATGCTTACCCGTATCCTAGGATGCCTCAGAACCGGGGTCTATTTTTCTTTAGGGGCAGGCCCGACCGGATTGTTTGCCCTGTTTTTGGGGCGTAGCCCTGGTAAAAGCCTTATCTGGAGTGCCGGAGTTGGGGTGGGTATCGCGCTTATGGCGCGTTTTTTGCGGAAACTGGTACGTCGGGACCTGGATTCGTCTCTTAAACCCGCGGAATTCTTGCAGGAAAAGGCGGTGATTACCGTACCGCTTGCTCCAGGAGCAGTGGGTAAGGCGGTAGTGCGGCAATTTGGCAAGGAAACAGAATTGTATGTGCGAGCCCAAGATCCCCAGGCCGCTTTTTCCAAGGGAACCGAGGTCTGGATCGTGGATTTTGATGAAAGCTGGTATTATGTTATAGGAGGTAATGAGAAGAACCATGAATATCACCATCAGTAACATCACCCAAGGAATTATCTTTGGTTCTTTGGGGGTCGGGGTGTTTATCCTACTTATCTGGCTCATCAAGTCTTTTATCCGGGTGAGTTATCCGGATCGGATCTTGGTGATTACCGGTAAAAAAACCAAGCGTCATGGCCGTACTTTCGGATTTTCGGTAAACCGGGGACGGGCTTTGGTAATCCCCTATTTCCAAGCCCTGGGGTCCCTGGATTTGGATGTGTTCCCTATTGCCGTCCGGATTGAAGGGGTGAATAGCGCTAACGGTATCACCGTAGGAGCGGATGCGACCGCGTGTGTTTGTATTGATGATGATGACGAAGCTATGCTGTACAGTGCCGTGGAACGGCTCATGGGTAAGGACACTAAGCAGATCCACGATCAGGTGCAGCAGACCTTAGTAGGTAATTTCCGGGGAGCCTTGAACAAGGCCACCCCCCTCCAAGCTATCGGTATGGAGGATACCGGGGAAACCGGGGATGAAGGGGCTATCGGTGAACGGGCCCAGTTCCGGGCGGAACTCCTGGCGGATATCAACTCAGACCTCCGTTCTTTTGGGATGAAGGTGGTTTCTGTTTCCTTGCAGAAAATCTGGGATACTTCCAATTATATTGCCAACCTTGCCCAGAAAACCCTGGCAGAGAAGCGTCGGCAGGTGGAAATTGAAGAATCCCGCCTGCGGGCTATTGCAGAACAAGCAGAAAGCGACGCGCATAAGCGGATTGCGGTGGCAAAAAACCGGGCTGATGAGGCCATCATTGCGGTCCGGCAGGAGCTTGAGGTATACCGCGGGGAAGCTGCAGGGCTTATTACAGAAGCGAAATTCAAGGCTGATCAAGCAATCGCCGAAGCAGCTAATTCTGGGGAAGCTATGGTCCAAGCCATACTGGTAGAATTACAGAAACTTAAGAACCTCACCGCAGTTACCCTGGAAGCAGAGGCCCGGGAAGAAGAAGCCCAGATCATCGCAGCAGGAGATCGGGCCGCAGTGGGGATTCACCAATCCGCACGAAACGATATACTCAAGAAAAAGGTGGAACTCCTTGCCCGTTATGGAGATGATGCTGCCAGTGTCATATTCCTCAAACAGAAATTGCCCCTGCTCTTTGAACAATACATGGCCGCTACTGCCGCAGCTTCGGTGGATGCTTACATTGTCATGGACGATGAGGAAGGTTTTTCCGGTGCAGTAAACCGGGGGCCCCGGGCTTTTGCAGATTTTCTTAAAACCTTCACCGAAGCCCTCGGCGTGGATGTGAAAACCCTGGTCATGCCCGGGTCTGGACACAGGACGGTTGTACCGGGAGGTTCCTTATGATAGTTTTTGCTGCGGTTCTCGGAGGCTTGGTAGGGATTACCCTTCTCATCCAGCTGATCACCAATATGAAGATAGTCGGCGGTAACGAATTAGGGGTTGTTACCGGTTCAGGAAAGCCCAAAGGGTTCCGTACCTTTTCCGGGGGCAGGGCCTTTATTATTCCTGTAGTGCAACGGTTCAGCAAATTCGATCTCACCCCCATTACGATAGAAGTCGTGGTGGATTCTGCCATTGCTGCCGGGATCGTACCGCTCAATGTCAAAGCTACGGTTTCCTTTGCCATTGCAGGGAACGAAGCGGGGCGGTCCCATGCGGTTACCCGAATTCTTGATTTGGCTGCTGACCGGGAAGAGCTGGCTAAAATAGCCGGGGATGTTATTGAGGGACATTTACGGGACTCTATCGCCAGCATGACTCCAGAGCAGGTGATGAAGGATAAGGATATCCTGGTAGCCAAGATGATCAATGTCTGCAAAAGTGACCTTGAAAACATCGGCCTTGAAATTACCACCATGAATATCGCGGATGTGGATGACCACCGTTTGCCCGGGGTTGAGGAGCCGGATCTGTACATTGCCCTGTTGAAGCGGATCCAGTCAGCTAATGCCGAGACTAAGGCTAGGGAAGCTCAGGCGGAAGCTAAAGCCGCGGCAGCAGAACAGGCCGAAGCCAGGCGGGGAGAAACCGAAGTAAAGAATCTCAGGAATGCATTGGAACAACTGAAAGCTGAAGTCCGGGTCAGCTTGGCCAAGGAGGCCCAGCGGCAAAAGGTGGGCGTAGAACAGGCAGCGGCCAATGCCCGCGCCCGGGTTGCAGGGATCACTGCGGAGCTTGAAGCAGAAAAGCAGAACATCGCCATGCTGAAAAACCGGTACCGGGCGGAGATCATAACCCCTGCCCTGGCATCCCGGGACAAAGCCATCCTCAATGCCAAGGCAGCGGTGTTAGGCTGGTATGAAGTGGCCAAGGCTGAAATAGAACACCTGGAGGTTACCCTTAAAACCATGGAAGCAGCCCAAGCTGAGGCTCGCCGGGCATGGATCATTGACAATTTTGAAGCCCTCTTTGCGCCCTTTGCCCAAACGCTCGCCCATTACCCTGCAGGCCGTATTTCGGTGATTACCGGTGCAGGCGGAACCGATAAGACCCCCTTATCCGCCATCCATCCCAATGCCCTTGCATCGGCCCGCAATGACCTGATTGCCGGGGCTTTGGCAGGCTCAGAGAAAAAGTCTTAGGCTCCTAGCAACAGGGCTTATTCTGTAAGGAAGGTATTTCTCCTGAGCCGTACGTGTTCAAGGTCGTAACTGAACAGATCCCGCAGATCCTGGAGTCCCAGGGCCATGAGGGCCATCCGGTCTATGCCGATACCCCAGGCAGCTACCGGAACCTTCACCCCCAAAGACTCAGTTACCTCAGCCCGGAAGATCCCAGAACCCCCTAGTTCAAACCAGCCTAAAACCGGATGCTTGATGTGAACCTCCACCGAAGGCTCGGTAAAGGGAAAGTACCCAGGAACGTACTTTACGTCTTTGGCTCCGGCCACTTCTCGGGCAAACATCTCAAGGAAGCCCAAAAGGGTCTTGAGATTTACCGCTTCTCCCAGAACGATTCCTTCGGTCTGATAGAAGTCTGAAAGATGGGTGGCATCTACCCGGTCATAGCGAAAACAGCGGACAATGCCGAAGTACTTACCGGGGATTTTTGCATGAGGAAGGGTTTTCGCCGACAGGACCGTACCTTGGCTGCGCAGTATGAGCCGTCGGGTAAAGGTCCGATCAAACGTATAGTTCCAGCCCCGGCTTCCGGTTTTACCACCGTTTTCATGGGCCGCAGCTACCTGACTCAGCCAAGGCTCCTCAATAACCGCGGCGTATTCCGGTTCTGCCAGGTGATAGACGTCGTGAATGTCCCGGGCTGCATGAAACTGGGGCATGAACAGGGCATCGGAATTCCAGAATTCGGTTTCCACCAGGGGGCCATCGAATTCCTCGAATCCCAAAGAAACGAGTTTATCCTTCACATCCTCAAGAAACTGTGCATAAGGATTGGTCCTGCCCACCATGAGCCTGGTTGGGGGAACCTGCATATTATACGAACGGAAGGACTTCCCCTTCCAGGTACCCTGGGTGAGCATCTCAGGCGTGAGAGTTCCGATTTCATCCCCGGTGATTCCTGCGACTTCTAAGGCTCGGGCAAGGGTATCCCGGTCGGGGAAATCCTTCGGATCCGGGGTAAACTTGAAAATCACCCGCTCCCGGTCGAGTTCCCGGAAGGCCGCAGCCGCGGCGCCCCGCTTCTTCGCAAGTCCCCCCATGAGGGTCTGTTCAGCTTCGGATAGATCGGTCCAGGGAAGCACGCTGTTTACGGCGCCGGTGGCTTTCGTTAAAAGCCCCCGAACCAAGGAAAAATATTCAGCTGCCTTACCGCTCAAGGGCCTCCCCGCTTGGAGCGATTCTACCGTAAGCATAACCTGCTTGTTTGCATCCATACCAAGCACTCCCAGCTTGGAGAGGGTTCCAAAGGCGCTCCCTACCGCTTTGGTATCCAGCCCCAGGGTTTGGGCAATCTCGGGGAGCCTCAAGCCCTGGAGCGGATTTTGCCCGCGGACCAGTTCCAGGAGCCGTTCTTCAGGGCTGCCCTGTTTTTGCCATTCACGGCCCAAGTCGGTCAGTTCAAAGAAAACACCGATTTCCCTGCGGATTTCTGCGATAATACCCTTGCCTGCAAGCCATGACAGGGCCTGATTCCCGTTACCGGGCTTGAAATTGAGTTCAGCCTCGACCTTTTCGATGGTCATTTCATCATCCCGGGTATAATGCCGGATGATTTTGACCTCCAGAGGATGCAGATTCTTCACCACGCTTTGCATATCCATGATATGGGGAGGGTATCACCTTTCAGGTGGTTTGAAAAGAGGGTATCCTTATCGTAAAGAAACTACAAAAAAGGGATCCTCGCTATAATCCCGCCGGCGAAGTATACGCCGTTAAAATCAAAGCCATCCATAAGTTTAGCTTTGGAGGTTTAAATCTTTACGGTTTACGTCCAGCCTGTTCCTCATCCCTTGGTAAGTTTTACGTTTTGATTGGACATCCATATTAGGATAGAGAACGGTTTTGATTAGGCCCAAGCTCATAGCGCGGAATCCCTGCTTATCCATACGTTGCGCACCCTATATCCGGGAAAGAATGTGCTCAGGATCAAAATCCACGGGGGTATTAAAATTCACCGTGGCGATTTTTTCTTCCAGTGCGTCCTTTTCCTTCTTTAAGGCGGCAATCACGGCGGTCATTTTTCCCTGATCCACCAAGGGTTCTTTGGCGACCTTTAATAAGTCCCCTTCTTCACTCTGTTCAAGTTCGTATTGTTTACACCGACGGCATTGCTTGGTTATCTTTTCATAGAAAACGATCCGAGCCTTGAGGGTTTCCAGGGTGATGAGGGTCTCCCGGTTCACCTGATTGGCTTCCGCAATCCGCAAGTTCAGTTCCTGCAGGATATCCATGAGTACGCCGACCTCGGAGATGGCTCGCTCCAGGGTTTTGCCGTCACAGGGACTGGTGTTTTCTTGGGTTCCCACCGTCTTGCTGAATTCTGCGTCTTCAATGGCTGCGCTTATCGTACTGATCTTTTCTTTGATCTTGTTTCGCAACCGAAAAGAACTTGCCAAGTTTAACATGCATTACCTCTTGTATGTTCAATCCATTATACCATAACCCTAGTCTGTTGGAACAGACCCAGGATGGTCTATACTGGGTTTATGCACAACAGTCATATCCTTCAGGGGATGGATCCGGCAAACATCAAAGCCTTAGCCCTGGATTTAGATGGTACTTGTCTTGGACGTAACGCATCCTTGAGCAGCCGGACGATCCGTGCGCTCAAAACCTGTCTGCACCGGGGCATCCAGGTGATCATCTGTACCGGCCGTTCTATTGATGCCGCCGAGCAGTACCGCCTGGCCATTGGCGCCGAAGGGCCTATGGTGTATTTCAACGGAGCGGAAGTGGTGGATATGCCCGCCGAAACCATGGTGAAGGCCACGCTCCTCAATCTGGAGGTGGTGGATTACTGCACGGATCTGTCCCGGAGCATGGGCGTGTATTATCAGGTGTATTTTCCTGGTACGCAAGAATACCCGCGGGGTATACTCATGGCGGAACACCACACTAAAGAAACCGAGATGTACCGTATCCATACCGGTATACCGGCACTGATTGGCGATTTGAAACAAGCCCTTGCCAAGCCCGGGCTTAGGGGTTGTGTTAAGGGTATGTTCATCACGGAGCCCTGGCTCCATGAGGGCATCCGGTCTCAATTAGTGGAACGTTTTGGGAGGAGTATCTATATAGCCCGCACATCCAGCACTTTTCTGGAGATTATGGATGCCGC
>JAISBK010000168.1 GCA_031266255.1 Treponema sp. | reverse complement strand
GAGTGGGTCAGAACAGGTGAACATGGCGGTAAACCGGGTAAGTAACTTGAGTAATGATAACAAACAACACATTGATACGTTGGTGAATGAAATTTCCAAGTTCAAGGTGGAATAAGTACCGTCAAACCTACGGTTCAGGAAGGCGGGGAAGCCATAAACCGCCTTCCTGAAAAGGCGAGTATTTTTGGGGAATAGGATATCTTATCAAAAAATATGAGATGTTTGCTATTGACAATCAAACTATGATTCATTATAGTTTATTATAAATGAAAGTAGTGCTATACTATAAGTTAGAAGGAGTTTTCTGATGAAACAGTTTATGGGTGTTCTGGTACTATTATTTATAGCTACCGGATTTGTTGCGGCTCAAGCGGCAGTTACGCAAGAAAACTGTACGATCGAGTGGGCAAATGCGACGACTATTCGCATTACCAATAAGAACGAGCAGGCGGTGAATATTCAGTATTCTGTCGCGGGAAAAGATAATTTAACTGCTGGCGTTGAAGCAGGCGAAACCAAAGATTTCCCGTATAAGGGTAAAAATGCAAACGGGGTGTTTAAGGTTACGAGAATACAGACCGTTGTTACGGATGCCAAGGCTGCTCCTGCGGCTAAGACTGATGCTAAACCCGCTCCTGCGGCTAAGACCGATACTAAACCCGCTCCCGCAGCTAAGACCGATACTAAACCCGCTCCCGCAGCTCCCGCTAAGAAAAAATAAGAGAAAGTTCAGTATCTGTCCTGATATAACCACCGGTTTATCCGGTGGTTTTTTTGTACCTTTCATGGGATAGGGGCTTGACTTTTACCATGTCATTACTGAGAATGAGAAACCATGGAACAGCAAGACCCTATCGATAAGCCCGTCTCCATTGCATCTTCAGCCGATGTGTTTACTTGGCTTTCTCGATTCATCAATATGGAAACCGGTCAGTTTTCAACCAGCCTGCGTTTGGACCGTATGGAAGTCCTCGTTCATCTTGCAGGGCATCCGGAACGTTGTGCTCCGGTCATCCATATAGCCGGTTCTAAAGGAAAAGGTTCGGTTACGGGGATGATCACGGCAATGCTTGAGGCTGAAGGTTTTCGGCCTGCCCGGTATACTTCCCCTCATGTAACCGAATACCGAGAACGGATCACCCAGGGAGCAGCCTTTTTTGATGAATCCATTTACATACAGGCTGGAAGGGAACTCGTTTCTATTGAGGCCATGCTACGGAATACCATTCATAGCAGCATCCCTTACTTTGATCCCCCGGGGGCAGATGATACTCAGGCAAGTTTTTTTGAGCTTTTGACCTTGTATTTTTTTCTTTGCGCGCGGCTTGCCCGCTGTGACGTGATGGTGATAGAAACCGGCTTGGGGGGCCGTTTGGATGCTACCAATGTCGTTGATCCTCTGGTTTCGGTGATCACCCTCATAGAACTGGAGCATACCGAATTTTTAGGGGACCATATCGGAGCCATAGCCGGAGAAAAAGCGGGGATCATAAAACCAGGGAAGCCGCTTATTTTGGCAAGACAAGTCAATGAAGCCCTAGAGGTGTTCAAAAAAACCGCAGCCTCCTGCAAGGCCCCGCTTTACTACCTCCCGGATATCGTGGATCTGTATCATATTCAGATTAACCCGGCAGGAACCACCTTTAGCTTGGACTCCAAAATCCCGGCTTTGTTTCCAAGCCCTATAGAACTGACCATTCCCATACCTGGTGAAATTCAGGCTCAGAATGCGGCTTTAGGGATTGCCGCAGCTAAAATTGCGTTTCCTCTGCTCAAAGAAGCATCCTTACACCGAGGATTACAGCATTTTACCCTTCCTGCACGGTTTGAACGGATTATGGACGCACCGGTTTTCATTGTGGATGGAGCCCATACCCCACAGAGTATTGAAGCCTGTGTAAAGACCTTCAGCACCCTCTATGGGAAGGGCGGGATCCTCATCTTCGGTTGTGCTGCAGGTAAGGATGCGGCTTCTATGGCGAAAATTCTCATTCCGCATTTTAGGCAGATCATTATTACCACTCCGGGTACCTTCAAAATCAGTTTTCCCCAACTGGTGTATGATACGTTTAGTAAAGAAGCATCGGCATTGGAGGAGGGATCCACGGTGTTTTATATACCGGAGACGGTACGGGCTATTGAAAAAGCCCTTGAACAGGGCCGAGACAAGGGGATCCCCCTATTGGGGACCGGTTCTTTTTATCTTGCTGCAGAAATCAGGAATAGGGTACAGCAGGTGCAAGAAGTACCGGTAGGCCAGGCTTGATGATTAGGTGCTTCCCATCTATGAACACGTCTGCGGCTATTTTCTCCGCGGACCGCTCGACCCCCAGGCTTAGGCTGTTCCCCACGGCGTGAAAGGCCAAGCATACCGTTAATACGCCCCTTGGGAAGCCCCTCTGTACTCACCCTATAGAAGCGGCTTGCCTTTGTCCCTACCACCCCTGCGCCCATCGGGTGTTTTTAAGGTTGTTTCTGGCAGAGGTAAGTTCGGGTCAAGCCACAACGCCGCTTCATATTCAGTCAAAACACCCGCGGAGATACCCCAGCTTAGTACTTGGTAACAAAACCGTCATCTAGTTAAGCCTACTAGCGTACAAGCGGTAAGATGACTATGCTTAAAGTAATGAGTACTACATTTATCGAGTCTTCTTTTATGGGGGATGATTTTATCCCCAGTTCCTATATGCTTCCTGGTGAAGAGCCCTATTACCTGCGCAACCAGCAGCTAGAAGCCTTGTATACATCCCCCGAACGTTCCCCCCATAAGACCCGTCGGCAAGACCAGTATCGCCCCGTATCCACTGAAGAAATCCGTACACTTGAAGCCCAGGGTAATAGCTGCACAGACTGGGATGCGATATGGGTGAAGGATGGATTTAATCCGCACCTGGTCTCTCACTGCGTCTTTACCGGGTATGTCCGGATCGGATCCCTTAACCGGGGGTTTCTGCGGTACCATGATTATGTGTTGCCGGTTGGTATTACCCATAGCCGCATTATTTCCTGTGACCTGGGGGATCAGCCGGCTATCCACGACTGCCGGTATCTATCCCATTACATCATAGGTGATGGGGTTATCCTGAGTTCAATTGATGAAATGGACACCACCAATCACGCCAAGTTCGGTGAGGGCATCCTCAAGGAAGGGGAGGATGAAGATGTCCGGGTATGGATTGACCCCTTAAACGAAGCAGGAGGTCGCAACGTACTTCCTTTTCTCACGATAATCTGTGCGGATGCGTACCTGTGGGTAGTATACCGGGAGGATACGCGGCTCATGGATGCCTTTAAGCGGATAACCCAGACTTCCGGAGATGTTAGGCGGGGTTATTACGGCACTATTGGCCACGGAACGGTGATTAAACATTGTCATACGATTAAAGATGTGCGGATTGGAGACGGGGCATACATCAAGGGTGCTAATAAGCTGAAAAATATTTCGATCCGATCGGATCTCCGGGAGCCGACCCAGATTGGCGAAGGGGTTGAACTGGTAAACGGTATCATCGGTTATGGGTGCCGGGTTTTTTACGGTTGTAAGGCAGTGCGGTTTGTCCTGGGGAATAACTGCAATCTTAAATACGGTGCACGGCTCATTCATTCAATCCTGGGGGATAATTCCACGGTCTCGTGCTGCGAAGTCCTCAATAACCTGGTCTTTCCTGCCCATGAACAACATCACAACAACTCCTTCTTGATTGCCGCGATGATCCTTGGGCAGTCCAATATGGCTGCTGGAGCCACCGTGGGTTCCAACCACAACAGCCGGGGTAATGACGGTGAAATCATCGCAGGCCGGGGGTTTTGGTCAGGACTTTCAAGCACCCTCAAACATAACAGCCGGTTTGCCAGTTATACCCTGATTGCCAAGGGCAATTATCCTGCAGAACTCCATATTCCCCTGCCTTTCAGCCTGGTTACTAATAGTGCCGGTACTACCCGGCTGGAAGTGATGCCCGGGTATTGGTGGATATACAATATGTATGCGTTGGAACGGAACAGTTGGAAATGCCGGATCCGGGACAAGCGGCAGCACAAAGTACAGCATATTGAAACCGCGTATTTAGCCCCGGATACGGTGGCTGAAATCATCCAGGGCTTACAGCTCCTGGAAGCATGGGCAGAAGAGGCAGGCTATCCCAGCCTCCACGCCTTCCCTGACCAGATCCCGTTACTGGTGGCAAAACGTACGTTGGAACGATCAAACCGTCCGGTTAGGATTATCAAGCTCAGGCAGGGAATAAGGGCCTACCGTGAAATGCTTTTGTACTATGGGGTGAAAACATTGACCGAGTATTTTGCGTTGCATGAGGATAGGCCTTGCGGAGCGGATGCGGGACACCGGGAATTGCTCAGGTTTCAAGCGGCTCATCCTGAAACAGTACCCTTGCCTTGGGTCAACCTTGGAGGACAACTGGTTAGTGAAACCAAGGTTGATGCACTCAGGGAAGCTATCCGGGAAGGGGAATTGACTTCCTGGGATCAGATACACGCAACCTATGATCGCCTTTGGCAGGAATACCCCTTTGATAAGGCGTTGAATGCCTTGCAGGTCCTTCGGTTTTTACAAACCGGTAATACGGCAGCGTCGGGTACGTTGATCACCAAGGAGCGTTGGAATGGCTTGCTTGATGAAGGAGTACGGATCCGCCACTACATTGAAGATCAGGTGTATCAAACCAAACTTAAAGATTATCTCAATCCCT
>JAISBK010000052.1 GCA_031266255.1 Treponema sp. | reverse complement strand
CCCCCCCCCCCCCCCCCCCCCCCCCCCCCCCCCCCCCCCGCAGTACTAAGCACGAATACATGTTACGCATTAGAAATAATATACCCCTATATTCTTAAATAAATCAAGCAGGTTAATGGCGTTTTTTTCATTTTTTTCCTTAAATACCGTGTACAGGTTTTCAAACTGGGTGATTTCTCGGAACAGGAAAATAAACGCCGATGCTCTGGTTGCTCAGGCTAAAGCCTGGTGAGCCTGCGTTCTGTACCGGATAATCAATACCTTGACGCTGTTTCCTTCAGCCTCTATAATAAGATTACAGTAACAGCCTAACTAAATGGCCTATCGTGAGAGTCTAACCCAATGACCGGTGGTATAGTTTAAAAATCGATTATTAAACCCTATTCAACATGCCGCATGATGTACTGAGTCCGAACCTTACACGTAGGTTCAAAAGGATGTAAGGGGTACTTTTTAAGGAGGATTTATAGTGACCGTAAGTACATTTAAACGGGGATTGCACGTTCCCACCCGGAAAACCGCTACTGAGGGTAAGCCGGTTGAACTGACGCCCACACCGAAACAGGTGGTTATACCCATTAACCAGCATTTCGGCGCTCCGAATCAGAGTTTAGTGCAAGTAGGTGATGCGGTAAAGCGGGGGCAAAAGATTGCTGACGCGGTAAGTCCCGGGCCTATGACCGTACCAGTCCATGCTTCGATTACCGGGATAGTCAAGAAAATCGAGCCGCGGACCCAATCAAACAACAGCGAAGGGCTTTGTATTGTTATTGAAGCCGAGGGGCCTGATGAAAACCCGGAAAGCGAATTTATGCCGCCCTTGGATCCTTTTGCCTGTACCAAAGAGGAGGCCCTCAAGCGGATCCGGGACGCGGGGATAACCGGCATGGGTGGCGCCGGGTTCCCTGCACATGTCAAGCTCTCCCCTCCGCCGAATAAGTCCATTGATGTCATCATTGCAGACGGCGCGGAATGTGAACCGTATCTCACTACCGACGAGGCGGTCATCACCGAGAAGCCCCACTTGTTGATCAAGGGCTTGGCCATAATCATGAAAATTACCGGGGTCAAGAAGGCTATCATCGGTATGGAGGATAATAAGGCAAAGCTCATTCCCCTGTTGGAACAGGAAATTCGGCTAGGGGCGTATCCGGGGGAAATCTCCGTGGGTCTCTGTAAGACCCTCTATCCCCAGGGGGGTGAAAAGATGCTCATCAACGCCCTGACTGGTCGAGAAGTGCCTTCAGGAGGGCTTCCCATGGATGCGGGTTGTATTGTCCAGAACGTAGGAACCCTGGTAACCATAGCTGAAGCGTTTACCCGGGGGAAGCCGTTGATTGACCGGGACTTGACCGTGAGCGGCGGGGCATGCAAAACCCCTAAAAATATCCGGGCACCTATTGGAACCTTGCTCCCGGATCTGCCCCCGGCGTTTATGGATATTGATTACTCCCGGCTCAGAAAAATTCTTTTCGGCGGGCCTATGATGGGCTTTGCCGTACCCACCATAGGGATTCCGATTCAGAAAAATACCTCGGGGATCATCCTTATGACCGCTGAAGAAACCAGCACTACTCTGGAAACCCCGTGTATCCATTGTGCCCGGTGTATTAGGAACTGTCCATGCAGGCTTTCTCCGGCGATTATGAATGACAGCCTTGAAGCAGGGGATCTGGATTATGCAGTGAAGGCAGGGCTTATGGATTGTATTGAGTGTGGAAGCTGTACCTTCGTGTGTCCAGCCCGGATCAAACTAGTCCAGCGCTTCAGAGTTGGGAAGGGCCGCTTACGGGCCAGGCAACAGGCTGCTCAAGCTGCAGCGGCAAAAGCCGCAGCTTCCGCAAAAACCTAAGTCATGGTGCGGCATTTGCGTCAACCCTTATTTTGAGTGTATTTTTTATAGTTTCTTACCAGTAAGGAATTTTCTATGACGGAAAATAAAGGAATTTTCTATGACGGAAAATGAACAATCATCCCTGATCCTAGCATCAAGTCCTCATATCGTTTCTCCGGTCGCCACTACGCAGCTCATGACAAATGTGCTCATTGCCTTGGCCCCGGTTTCAGTGTTCGGGGTGGTCATCTTCGGATTACCCGCGCTCTTAACCATTATAGTGGCGGTAGTCGCGGCGGTGCTTGCAGAAGCCTGCTTCCGGTCTATCATGAAACAGGACATCCGCATCAAAGATCGTTCCGCGGCGGTAACCGGGCTGCTCTTGGCCCTGGTGCTTCCTCCAGGGACCCCCCTGTGGATTACCGCCTTAGGTTCGATCTTTGCCATTGTAGTGGCCAAGGAATTTTTCGGAGGCTTGGGGGCTAATGTGTTTAATCCGGCCCTTATCGGCAGGGCATTTCTTATTATGAGTTTCCCCGCCGCAATTACCACCTGGCATGGAGCCGTTGGTTTTGGTACCGCCCTCACCGATGCGGTTACTACTGCCACACCCCTTAATATCATCAAGCAGGGAGGATCCCTCGCGGGTGTAGGGGAATCCTTGGGGTTAAGCCAACCTACGGATTACGGGTCGGTGATGGGTCTCCTGTTTTTTGGTAAGCACGGAGGCTGTATTGGGGAAACCTCAATCCTGTTGATCCTGGTAGGGGCTGGGTATCTCCTGGCTACCAAAACCATAGACTGGCGGGCCCCGGTTGCCATGATCGGAACCACGTTCCTCAGTGCCCTTCTCTTGGGTATGGATCCGCTCTTTGCGGTTTTAAGCGGTGGCGTGCTTTTTGGTGCGGTTTTCATGGCTACCGATTATGTGTCTGCTCCCCTCACCGCCTACGGTAAGCTTGTCTTTGGTTTTGGTGCAGGACTCATCACCGTGCTTATCAGGAAATGGGGTAACTTCCCCGAAGGGGTTACCTATGGGCTGCTCGTCATGAACGCCTGCACCCCCTTCTTAAACCGCTTATTACAAAAGAAATACGGCTTTGTACCGAAGCCAAAAGGAGCCAAAAAGGGGGCGGGAAAATGAAAGGTATGGTGAAATTGGGCATTGTATTGGCCCTTTATGCCACTGCCGCGTGTGTAGGGCTTGCCTTTGTGTATTCCGCTACCAGCGAAACCATTGCAATGCGGCAGCAAGCGGATTTGGAAGCAGCCTTGAAGGAACTGTTCCCTGAAGGGGATGCTTTTAAGGATATTACCGGTACCATTACGAGTCTCAATCCTGCAGTAGCCTTTGAAACCCAATATGAGGTACGCAAAGGTACAGGCATTATTGGCGCCGCGATTCAGGCTTCTACAGCCAGTTACGGTGGAACCATCAAAGTATTGGTGGGCATCGCCGCGGACGGTAAGATCAGCCGGGTGAAGATCCTGGAACATCAGGATACCCCGGGGCTGGGGGCAAACGCCGCTTCTCCCACCTACTATGTGAATAAGCCTGAAAAAATAAGCTTCTATGGTCAATTCGCGGGCAAGTCCGTGAAGGATCCCTTTGAGGTAAAAGGGGATGTGGTGGCTATTACCGCTTCCACCATTACCAGCCAGGCCGTTACCAGCGCGGTTAAGGCTTCAGCCGACGCAGCATTGGGATGGTTCGCTGCTCAGACAGGAGGCGCGCAATGAAACGCCTAATTCAGATCTTTACCAACGGGATTATACAGGAAAATCCCCTGCTTACCCTGATGATTGGGCTTTGTTCATCCTTGGCAGTAACTACCGCCGTGGCCAACGGCATCGGCATGGGCCTTTCTATGACCTTTGTGCTGCTCATGTCGGAGCTGGTGATAAGTCTTTTCAAAAAACTTATCCCTGAATCGGTCCGGATTCCAGTGTTCATCATTGTTATTGCCGCGTTTACCACGGTGATTGACTATATGCTCAAGGCATATTTCCCGGATCTGTCCAGGGCTATGGGGGTTTTCATTCCCCTTATTGTGGTAAACTGCATCATCATGGGCCGGGTTGAATCCTTTGCTTCCAAACAGGCCATAAGTGACGTGATCCCCGATGCCTTGGGTATGGGCTTAGGATATACCTGGGTTTTAACCGGCATATCCATCATCCGGGAAATTCTGGGAAGCGGTACGCTTTTGGGTTTCCAAGTCCTTCCCGAGAGTTTTCAGCCGATTCTGTTTTTTGTGATGCCCCCAGGAGGCTTTTTCGTGTTCGCCTTGTTTATCAGTCTTAATCTCCTCCTCAAAGCCCGGCTTAAACCGCAAGAAACGGAAAAAATCAAGGAGGAACAAGCATGAACTTGTTTAAGATATTTATCTCTGCATTTTTGATTAACAACGTGATTCTCATGCGGTTCCTGGCGCTCTGTCCCTTCATCGGAATGAGTACCGATGAGGACAAGTCCATCGGCATGGGCTTGGCAGTTACCTTTGTTACGGTCTTGGCCACCTGTGTTACCTGGCCTATCTTCAAGTTCATTCTGGAACCCCTAGGTCTGGTCTTCTTGCAGCTTCTGGTTTTCATTCTGGTTATCGCGGCCCTGGTTCAGTTAGTGGAATTTTACCTTAAAAAGGCGGCTCCGGCCCTGTATTCCTCCATGGGGATTTACCTTGCCCTGATTACCACCAACTGCGCGATTCTGGCGGTTACCCTGGATGTTATTTCCAATGGGTACACCCTGGTGGAATCCTTGGTATTTGCCCTTGGCGTGGCTCTGGGCTTCCTGTTATCCCTCCTCCTCCTCGCGGGGATCCGAAAACGGATCAGGACCAGTCCTGTCCCCTCTTTTTTGAAAGGAGCTCCCATACTGTTTGTTACCGCGTGTCTCCTTTCCATGGCCTTTAGTGGTTTTTCCGGTCTGGTTAAATAGGAGGTTACGATGATTATTGTAGTTACCGCAGTTTTTGCCTTGATCTTAGCGTTTGTTCTGGGTTTAGCGTTGGGCTTTTTCCGGGAATTCTTCGCCGTTGCAGAGGATCCCCTCAAAGGTCAGGTTCGGGAATGTCTTCCTGGGGCCAACTGCGGGGCATGTGGATTTCCAGGCTGCGATGGGTATGCCGCGGCAGTGGCCGCAGGTACTGCCCCAATAAACCGTTGTTCCGTAGGGGGAACAGCAACCGCGGAAAAACTTGCTGCCCTCATTGGGGGGGATGCTTCGGTGATTCCGGTGGTGGCGGTTTTGGCCTGTCAAGGTTCTCAGGAACATGCTCCGCTCAAGGGAGACTATTGGGGCATTCCGACCTGCCGGGGGGCAAAGCTCTCTGCAGGAGGCACGAAGCTCTGTTCCTGGGGCTGTCTGGGATTTGGGGATTGCACCAAAGTCTGTCAATTCGGCGCAATCAGCATCGGGGGGGATGGATTACCCCGTATTGATAGCGCTAAATGTACCGGTTGTAAATGCTGTATCGCAGAATGTCCTCAGCAGATCCTCCGGGAGATTCCCGCGGATCGGAATGGGACCATGCCGTTCTGTTCCAACCGGAATCCCATCAAGACGATGGTGAAAAAGACCTGCAAGGTCGGGTGTATCAAATGCGGGCTGTGTGTGAAAAACTGCCCTGAAAAGTGCATTGTCATGGACAAAGGTATCCCCCTGGTAGATTATGCCAAATGTACCTCCTGTGGGACCTGTGTGGCTAAATGCCCTGCCAAGGTATTCAAAGTGCTCCCCCATAGTGCCTAACGGTATGATCGAGGTGCCGTAGCCGAGCGGGGCTTGTCCTGTTTGCAAACCTGATGGACAAGCCCCTTATGCAGGCTTCTTGAGCACATAGCGTCTAGCAATTGATCCGTTCCTGGGTTTGTTTTATGGCTTCCTCTAAAAGCAGCATACTTTGAAGAAAAAATGCACCATAATACCAAATTATGAGTAAATTCCGGTTCAACTTTCATTTTCAAGAAAAGCAATGTAAATCGAGCCGCTAATTTTCCGTTCACGCCTCCGTCCGCTTACGCTATTACCTGCTGAGGAAAAAGGGAAATCTTTGGCCGATTGAAACGGAAAAACAAGGACGCCTTCGGAGGTAGCGTAAGACCGCAGGTCTTGAGCAAGGGGGCGGCTTTCCCACCCATGCCGTTTCCGTAGCGGTATTTGGAATATTCGCGGCAACGTTCCTCTTTGGCCGGATATGAGGATCTGCGTTCCATTCTCGCAAGCGCCCTCTAATCGTAATGTTTCCCGCCCCAATACACCTGGTGTGTTACTTCGGCAATGGGCGGTAGTTTTACGTTTTTCAACGCCCACTTCTTGTATTCCTCAAACCCGGTGCGGTCGATGATATAGCCGATATGCTCCTTGCCGCCTGGAGCCGCGGGATCGATATACTGTTTCACATAATCGTAGGTATTCAAAATAATGTTAACAATCGAATCCTCATCGATCCATTT
>JAISBK010000175.1 GCA_031266255.1 Treponema sp. | reverse complement strand
GGATCCTGTTCCTGGGCTTCCACCGTAGGCGCATCTGGGGAAAGGTCTACCGGCAGGTAGAGCTTGTCCGCTGCCGCGTCTGAAAACCCCAGGTTCTTACCGGCCTTCCATTGCATGGGTGTCCGCGAACCGGTCCTGAAATAGCCCCCTTCCTTGGTGTGCAGCGGAAGGTAGCGCATCCCAATTTCATCCCCGTAGTACAAGAAAGGCACCCCGGGCATGGTAAAGATAAACCCATAAGCCAAGGCAAGTTCTTGGGGATTCAGGCCATAGGCCAGACGGATCGTATCGTGATTTCCCGTCACAAGGCTTATATACCCCTTGTCCTTGGTAGCTTCAGAGTGATCCAGATATTCATCAAGAAAAGCGTGTATGTTCCCCTTTGACCCGGCTTTAAAAAAGCTCGTATCCTGACTCCCCGTATCATGGGTACCATAATTGCGGAACAGACTCCGGTAACCTCCCTGGTTTTCCATGAAGTCAAGGAAAAAATCGATATGGAAGCCCCCGTTAATCGCCTGCTTAGGAAAACTCCATTCCGAAACCAGCGCGGCTTCAGGATATTCCGCATCAAGCATTGCTCGTATGGTCCGCCAAATGGACTGGGTTCCGCTTTTGTCCGCGTCGTCACCTTTCACCAAGGATCCTGCCATATCCACCCGGAAACCATCGCACCCTGCATCAAGCCAGAATCGCATCACCTCCTGCATCGCTTCCCTGGTGGCTATACAATCAGGATGATCCATAGGCAACTGCCAAGCCTCTTTTGGCTTGAGGAAGCCATAATTCAGAGCAGGCTGGCACTTAAAGAAGTTGATGATATACGTTGCCGCCCGTTCCGTCTCCCCACCGATAAAACCAAGCCCCTCAGCCCGCTTGAAACAGTGATCCGTCCAGATAAACCGGTTCCTGTACTCGGTAGGTTTTGCCTTACTACTTTCAATAAACCAGGGGTGCTCTTCCGAAGTGTGTCCTGGAACTAAATCAAGCAGGACCCGGATACCCTGCTGGTGCGCTTCGGTAAAGAGCCGCTTCAAGTCGTCGTTGGTACCGTACCGCGGAGCAGTCTTTTGATAATCCCGTACATCGTAACCTCCATCCTTGAAAGGCGAATCAAAACAGGGATTGATCCACAATGCGTTACAGCCCAGGTTTTTGATATAATTGAGTTTCTGGATGATCCCTTGAAAATCCCCAATTCCGTCCCCATTAGTATCCAGAAAAGATTGGGGATAAATTTCATAAAAAACCGCGTCTTCAAGCCATGCAGGCATAGTTATTCCTCGTTAATCCATTTCAGTATAAAGTCATCTTGGCAAGCATTATGTAATACTATACGTATCAGTGTATACCTAAGTCTCAAGGTTTGCTATCACTTTTTTTCTTTCTTTTGTTTTTTGGTATGATTTTTTGAATTCCCCTTATCGAACCCACGTTAAAAATCAAAAAGAGGAAGCTGTAATCCGAGACCGTCCCCCTCTGAGAGGAGACGGCGAATCCGGCCTGGATCATCTGGCCGATCCAGGAAAGCCCCGGCGAGGGTGATAAAGTAACGCGCCCGTTTAAGGGCGACTCCGAGACCTCGCAGGCTCTCGAAAGAAAGGACCCGGGAGCGTCTTGACTCAATGATACGCCGGCCTGATTGTGCCCCAATGCCGGGAACCCGGATCAAAGCCTCATAATCAGCAGTGAAAACTTCCAGGGGAAACTGGTCTAGGTGTTTGATGGCCCAGGCTGTTTTGGGGTCGAGTTGGGTATCAAGATAGGGAGTAAGAGGATCCAGGATTTCATCAGCCCTAAAATGGTAAAACCGGAGCAGCCAATCTGCCTGGTAGAGCCGGTGTTCTCTACGCAGGGGAGGTTCGGGGATCTCCGGCAGTCGCGGGTCGGTGATACCTCCCTGACCAGAAACTCCCACCGGGATAAAGGCTGAATAGTACACCCGGCGCAGGGCAAACTTTCGGTAAAGGGAAGCTGATAAATGCAGGATTTGCCGATCATCATCTGCGGTGGCTCCCACGATAAGTTGGGTACTTTGGCCTGCCGGGGCAAAGACCGGAGTCTTCTGGAGCCGCTGCTGGTCTTCCTCGTATTGGGTACCGAGTTGTAAAACATCCTGCATGGCTTGGAAGATCAAGGTCCCTGACTTTTGGGGAGCCAAGTTTTGGAGGCTCTGGTCTGTGGGCAATTCGATATTGGCGCTCAAGCGGTCCGCCCAACGTCCTGCCTCACGGATCAGGGTCTCCCCAACCCCGGGGATGATTTTAAGATGAATATACCCCCCATAACCTGCCTCGGTTCGCAGTTGTTTCGCCGTAGCAATGAGCCGTTCCATGACCATATCAGGATCTCCAAATATCCCTGATGAAAGAAAAAGCCCTTCAATATCATGACACCGATACAATGAACTGGTCAGGCTTACCAGTTCATCAGTGGTAAAGGAAGCCCGCTTGGTATCTGCAGAAACCCGATTCACGCAGTATGCGCAGTCAAAACAGCATACATTGGAATAGAGGACCTTCAAGAGCCTGATGCAACGGCCGTCTCCGGTTAAGCTCTTGTATACCCCAATCGGATTACCTGCCCCAGAACCGTGCCTGCTTCTCTGAGGGTCCCCGCCGGATGCACAGGATGCGTCATATTTTGCCGCGGCTGCAAGTATGGAGAGCTTTTCTGCTAAATCCATAAAAATACCATACGTTAGTTTCAGATAAGAAGACAAGGCTTTGTACCGGAAC
>JAISBK010000143.1 GCA_031266255.1 Treponema sp. | reverse complement strand
CCCCGGCCCCTACAGCCAGGATTAAAAAACCAACTAGAGCTTTCTTCATTATTTTAAAGAATCCTCCTTCTAAATTCCCGGAGGGAGCAGCCAACGACCGCTTATTCCCTCCCCTTATTATAAAAATGAGCAGTTCCTTTTTCCCACACCGGAATTAAAACCCTCAAGTTTGCACATTACCAAAATAAGCCACTTATTTATTATATTTACCCCATTTCCCGTTTTATGTCAACGGTGAGCGCTCAAAACTTTAATTTTTTGGAAAAAACCCCCTACTGCACCCCGTTCAAGTGCAAATTGAATGAATCAAAGCCAATCTGAGCAAGCATTAGCCGCGCTCCCGTGCATTTAAGGCATGGAATCGCTCTTCCAACACTCCTTGCTCATTGATTCACGGTTTCTGCGTGCTGGTTGTCAGCGTCATTACGTGCATTTAAGGTATTGAGTTGATCTTCCAACATACGCATGAGTTCTTCGGTGGTCGTACCTTTCTGCAATAACTCTAGGGTTTCTTTTATACGGCGGGCCTCCCCACGAGCTTCCCCACGGGCCTCCCCGCGAGCTTCCCCACGGGCCTCCCCACGAGCCTCAAACTTCGCTGCCCAGCCTGTCCTGATAAGAACCTCTTCTACCGCCTTCTTATTCATACAATCTCCTATCCTCTCCATATTCGCCTGTACTATGATATCCAAATAGGCTTCCATGTCCTCTTCTTTATATTTTTTACTTTCCTCAAGTATCCAGTCAAGTTTTTCCACCTCCAGGTTATGCCGCAGGTCTCGTAACCATAAATCCTCCCCTGCATCCAGTTTCCCGCTCTCAATAATCTGAAGCGCCAAAGGCCGCCCGCCTTCTACCTGGTAAATGCCCGCCCCGGTTTCCCTCACCTCCCAGCCCAAAACCTCCCGAATATGCTTGAGCGCCTCCCGGGGATACCTGCTCACCACCACACTCAGGCTTATCTGGGTTATCGCACTATGTTCCAACGCGGCATACAGAAAACAATACCCCAGGCATTTGTACCAATCATCCACCGACAGATAATCCTCAGGACTTTTGTATTCCAGGATGTTTATGTCCCTGAATATCCGGGCAATCTGCTTATGGATCACGACGTCCCCTTTCTTTTTAATAATCGCATCAATGCGCAGGGGTTTTGCATTCAGGCTTACTTCCCCCTGAAATTCCAGGGCGTCTTGGTACGCTTGAAACTCCAAGCGCAGGGCGCTGCGGAATCCCTGGTGCCAATCAATGTGCTGATCCTTCATGCTCTTTTCCTCACCTTGGATGGTTATTTTATTGCTTCGGTAAGAATATCAGGATTATTGACCGCGTATTTCAGGACATCAGCCATAATACCGGTATACCCTTTACCCATGATTTTATACCTTTCAAGGACATCCGGGGCAATACGGATAGTTACCGCCTGTTTCTTTTTACGCCGGTTTCGTTCGGCTGCTAGGTGTGCGAATTCTTGTAAGGCTTCCGGGGAGGATTCCGGGCAATCCTCGGTAAAAGTGATAGGATATTGAGCCGCTTTTTTTATCCTCCTGATTACGTCTTTAGGAGGCTTTGTACCAACCGGAACCGTCGATGTGATAATAGCCATAGTAAGATCTCCTCTCTGCCTTTGTTGCCAGGCGAGCTGATATAAGGCGCTTATGTTCACCTCGTTCGGTATAAACTGCAAAAAGCACCTTCCCAACCATGCCCAGAGTTTGGACTCGTTCTTCCGTTGAGTCATTCTCTGTACTCTGGTCTATGCGTTCAAGCCGGTTTGAATCGGAGAAAATATATTGAACATCTTCAAAGTCAATATGATGAAGGACTTTGTTTACCGCGTTTTTAGCTTCGTCCCATTCAATACCGGGTAATGGCATGATTAGAATGTATTACCTTATGCTATACTTATCAAGAGAAAACAGAGGCTGGCGATGATCCACAACGTATGATGGCCCTTAAACGAAACCGTAATTTTTGAATGACTTGACAAGGAGTACATTTTAATGTACATTATAAACAATCTTATTTAAGGAGGTGTAAGTGAAGAGACAAAAGCCTTTAGAAGTTGTTTTCTTTGAGTCTGATGCAGGCAATCAACCAGTAAAAGCGTTCTTAACGAGCAGACCAAAAGAGGACAGAAAAGAGATTGGAGCTGATATTTACAATGTACAAAAGGAGTTTCCGGTAGGACTACCTCTTGTTAGAAAAGTGGACATTGGTTTATGGGAAGTACGAAGTACTATCCCTGATGGGATTTGTCGTATTTTATTTACGGTTACCAATACAAAAATGGTGCTTCTTCATGGGTTTGTAAAAAAGACCCAAAAGATACCGCCTAAAGAATTAGAAATAGCGATAAATAGGCTAAAAGAATTCAACAATTTAAGTACGAGAATAAAGAAATAGATCATTTTAATGGGGCTTCGATTTAGTTCGGAGCCCTGATAGTGCTTAATTTTTTTGAGGAGTAGGGTAATGAAGGGTATTGGTGATAATTTTGATGATTTTATGAAAGAACAAGGGCTTTACGAGGAAGCTAAAAAACTTGCTGCAAAAAAGCTCCTTGTATTCCAGCTTGAACAAGCAATGAAATCTCAGAGTCTGACCAAGGCGTATATGGCAAAAAAAATGAATACATCTCGTGTTGCGATTGATAATATTCTAAATCCGAATTTTAATAATTCGATTGAGACGTTGGAACGATTTGCATCATTGTTAGGTAAAAAAATCACCATTTCCCTAACATAAAGTTCCGTTTTCTTGGGTTTCTTGGGCAGTGTGGTTTCTAGCTGATTTTTCACAGGCGACCCGCTCTGGTAAAAAGTACCGATAAAGCCGCCTGTTCCCTGGTGAGAAGCTGACCTAAGAAGAAACCTATTTCAGGTGGAACACCGCAGGATCATAATCTCCAGGGGGCACAAAACCCAAAAGGCCCATACAGGTTGCGGCAAGGGAACTGATCCCCAGCCCCTCCCGTAACGCCCCGTCATAAGGCTCTCTGAGGTATTCTCCTTTATATTCAGGATCATGGATGATACACGGTACCGGATTGAGACTATGACTGGTTTTGGCCTTGGGACTTCCGTCGGCCTTGTATACCACTGCCCCGGTTTTCTTCTGATGCTCAAACATATCGTCTGAATTGCCGTGATCCGCGGTGATCACCAGTATGGCCCCTGCTTCTTGTGCAGCCTTGGCAAGTCGTCCAAGCTGGAGGTCCATCCCTTCCATGGCACAGATCACTGCCTGGTATATCCCGGTATGACCTACCATGTCCCCATTAGGATAGTTGAGCCTGATGAAATCATACTTCCCGGAACCCATGGCCTGAACCACCACATCGGTGATTTCTGCACATTTCATCCAAGGCCGTTGCTCAAAAGGCACCACATCGCTCTTAATCTCCTGGTATGTTTCCAGGGCCTCGTCAAATTTGCCGGTTCGGTTGCCGTTAAAGAAATAGGTTACATGGCCGTACTTCTGGGTCTCAGAGATCGCCAGGGTTCGCACCCCCGCGGCAGCCAGGTATTCCCCCATGGTTCGGTCGATAGACGGAGGACTCACCAGGTACCGCCGCGGTACATGGGTGTCGCCGTCATATTCCATCATTCCTGCGTAGCAAACCTTGGGCCGCCGGCCCCGGTCAAAATGGCTGAACCCTTCTTCCTCAAAAGCAGCGGTGATTTCCAAGGCTCGATCCCCCCGGAAATTGAAGTACACCACCGAATCCCCGTCTTGGATGATGCCAATAGGAACCCCCTGTTCTGCCACCGTAAATTCCTTCAGGTCTTGGTCAATAATACCGGGAATTTCCTTACGATAGGTTTCCACGGCTTCCCGGGCAGAAGTGAATTGCCGAGCTTCGCCGTGGACATGGGTTTTCCAGCCCCGTTCAACCATGGACCAGTCTGCTCCGTAGCGATCCATGGTGATCCACATCCGCCCTCCACCAGACGCGATCCGGGCATCAAAGTCTGGCGAACCCAGGGCTTGTAAAAACGCCTCAAAAGGATCCAAGTAGTCCAAGGCGCTGGTTTCCCCTACATCCCGACCATCAAACAGGACGTGGATCCGCACCTTGTGGATCCCCTCCTGTTTCGCGTGCTGGATCATAGCCTTGAGGTGGTTCACATGGCTATGTACATTACCATCAGAAAAAAGGCCGATGAAATGTAAGGTTCCGTGGGAGTCCTGCACCGTGGACAGGAGATCTTTCCAGGCCTGACCGGTAAACAGCGTCCCCCTTTCAATAGATTGGGAGACCAAGGCCGCTCCTTGGTTAAAGACCCTGCCGCAGCCCATAGCATTATGGCCGACCTCACTATTGCCCATATCATCATCCGAGGGAAGCCCTACTGCTTTTCCGTGGGCCTTTAATTGGGTATGGGGATTTTGGGATTCAAGGGCAGTTAAATGATACATCTTAGAATCGGCTACGGCGTCGCCGTCCTTGTATTTGCCGTATCCGACTCCATCCATAATGACCAGCACCACCGGACCCCGGCGGCCTTTCCATACAGGATTCTTTTTAAGCGTTTCCAACTAAACACTCCTTTGTTTACTCATATGCTTGTAGTATAGGTATAACAGGACCCTAAAAACCAGTCTAGGACAAGCTCAGAGATCAGGTTACTGTGGGGGCGGCTTCCGCCCCCGACCCCCTAGGGCAGACGTTCCAGCAAATCCCAGAGATCTTCACCGGTACACCGGTCATCCTTATCCCGGATATCCACCAGCAGTTTTACCTGCTCATTCCCCTGGAAATCGCAGCGCCCTGGACTCATCCGCAGGCTCCCCAGGGTATGTTCACGGATAGCAGCTACATAATCCTGAATAGTATGCAGCTTCCGATCCAGATATACGCCGAAGATCCTATCAGGATGCCGGAGATCCGCTGCGTCGTGTATATCCGTACCTGCAGTTATCGGCAGCCCCAAGGCTTGCGCGTATTTCATAGCCAAGGCATCATAGGATTGTTCGTGATTACCCGCATTGGCTACTTCCACGGCATCCACACACGCGGTCGATAAATGAATAGTATCAATATAATAATGCTGTCTGAAGGGGTGGGCCTGCACCACACAGCCGCCATAAAACCGTACGGCCTCGTACTGTTCCCGGCGAGTCCAATGCGCGGCTTCAGGGTGCTGCAAGAGCCACTCCTTATCCAGTCCATAGACCAGGTAATCGTCTCCGTCAAAGGTTTCCTCCCATCCGAAGAAGACATCCAGTCCCTGCTGTTCCCCGGCTACTCGAGCTTCCTCATATCCCCGGCAGAAGTGGTTCACCCAGTCTTCCCAGGACAAGTTCCGGTTTAAGCAGGAATTGCCATTAAAAAAGTGATCCGTAACGATGATGCCGGTATAGCCTAATGCCTTATAAGCCCGTATATAGTCCCGTCCCCGGGAAATGGCGCAGGCGCTTGCCTGGCAGGTATGCAGATGAGTTTCATATAAATAGTTCATAATACTACTGATTTAAATATACCTCATTTTTCCGATACCGTATGTCAGCGTTTTTTCATTACTCAAAACCAGGCCCCGGCTGAAGCATATACTAAAGGGCTGGCCGTTCCCCCAAAACTTGGACATGGACTTTTCGGGTCCTCGGGCCGTCATACTCAGTAAACCATATCCCCTGCCAAGTACCCAAGAGCAGAACTCCCTGGGTAAGGATGAGGGTGACGGATGACCCTACCAAGCTCGTCTGAGTATGGGCTGCGGAATTTCCTTCCCGGTGGCGGAATTCTCTTCGCTCTGGAGAAATCGCATCCAAGGCCAACTGAACATCCACAGGGACGTCGGGATCGGCATTTTCGTTAAGGGTCAGCGCCGCAGTGGTATGGGGGACAAAGACCACGCAGATCCCTTCCGCAATCCCTGAGGCGGCCACAAGGTTTTGAACCTCAACCGTGATGTTGATCCATTCGTGTTTCCTGGTACTTCTTACGGTAAAACTTGCTAAAGAAGTCATATTATAATAACACCTTAAAGGCTTAAAAATGTCAAGTGTCTTCTGCTGGTCATATTTTCTTTTAAACGCCTTGTTATTTTTTTTATTTTACAGAAATATTTAAAATGCCCTAGACAAACAAAAACGAATGTGCTATAGATCAATACAAGTGGTTTTACGGATATTGCAAAAACTCCGTAAGCACTTGGGTTGCAGATAAACCGGCTCTAATACCGGGGTATGATGCAGTCTATAAAAAACGGCGATACGCGGTTATAAAAAGGTAGTATTACTATTGTGAAAATAGCTTGTAAGTCCTTATGTTGCAATGAATTCTGGGGGGGGGGGGGGGGGG
>JAISBK010000061.1 GCA_031266255.1 Treponema sp. | reverse complement strand
GGTTGTGTGTGCGTCGTTTCTTGAGAGTTTATTCGTGAGCCGTGAGCCGTGAGCCGTGAGCCGTGAGCCGTGAGCCGTGAGCCGTGAGCCGTGAGCCGTGAGCCGTGAGCCGTGAGCCGTAGTCTGCTTTATGCTGGCTTTTATCAAGGACATGTTAGTATATTCTTACTTCTAATTAAAAATGTCAATAGGTCGGCAGTGCGGGTAAATTTCAGGCGGCATGGCCTACTACAAGAATTCTTTGGGGGGAGGCAAAAAACTTTGCTTTAGGGGGTTATTTTTATAAGATGCTTTATAACTAATCGAGGAGTCTAAGGCACACCAATGCGTCCTTGATACAGGACCTTGGGGTACACCTGAATCCCGAGCTTCTTCTCCAAGGTCGCAAAACGATGCAGCTCTTCTGCATCTCCCAGGGTAACCATAATGCCCCGGTTTCCTGCCCGGCCGGTACGGCCTGCCCGGTGAATATAGCCCTCCGCGTCCGGCACGTCAAGGGCAACGATGTGGCTAATAAGGGGAATGTCGAGTCCCCGGGCAGCCAGATCGCTTGAAACCAAGACCCGGGCTCTGCCGGCCTTGAAATCCTCGAGGGCTTGTTTCCGGGTCTTTTTATCCATCTCCCCATAAAGACCCACCGCAGCTATCTTGTGGTACTGAAGCTGAGACACAATGTTCCCCACCTGCCCTCCTTGGCTGCTAAACACCAATACCTTTTTCGCCCGGGCCGCAGCAAGGAACGAACAGAGGACCGGAATTTTTCTCCGACTCTCGCTAAAAAGCGCCCAGTGCTGGATTCGTTCTCGTAAGATTTCCTGTTCCTCACTTTCCACGATACCTACCTGCTCTCCCATCAAGGGCAGGAGCCGTTTCTTGCTTCGGGTAGAGAGGGTGGCCGAACATGCCGCGGTCTGGCGATGCCGGTTTATGCAGCTCACCAATTCCTGCGTTTCAGGGAAGAGTTCATCCGCGATAAGCCGGTCCCCCTCATCCAGAACCAGGGCCTTGACGTGGCCCAAGGTAAGTTTCCCCATCCGGACAAGTTGCAAAAGCCGGGCAGGGTTGCCCACGATTACCTGGGGTTTGTCCTTTTTCAAGGTCTCGATCTGCCGGCTCATATTCGCCGAGCCGATGATAAGGCTTATCTTCACCGGGGCTTTGGTTTTTTCAGCATGGATAAGAAAATCCCCTTCCGCCTTGATCTGGGAACATAGTTCTAAGGTGGGGGCAAGGATCAGCAGCAGAGGCCCTGAAACCTCAGGGGATCGTACTAGCCGTTCAAACAGGGGAAGCAGGTAGGCAAAGGTTTTTCCTGTACCGGTTGCGGAGCGAAAGAGCAGGTTCTCACCGGCTAACAGTCGAGGAATGGCCAATTTTTGTATCTCGGTAGGCTGGTGAATCCTCCGTTCCGAAAGCCGCTGAATAAAAAAGGGAGCTATTCCCAGATCCGTATAAGAAAAAGATGTATACACGTCCATAGTCGTCCTCTTCTTGGTATGATACGTTCACGTTACTACAAAGTTACCAGGTTACAAAAAGTCCTAGATGACCTTCTTTTCCTGCCAGCGGCCATGCAGCCAGCGCCAAGTGTAGCAGGTTCCCCGAACCAAAAAATCTCCTGCCATACCGATCCATACTCCCATGGCTCCCAAGCCCCAGGTATAGGCCAACACATAGGAAAGACTTACCCGAACCGTAAACATAGATATACTGGCTACGCTCATGCAGTACCGTACATCTCCTGCGGCCCGTAGGGCATTGGGCAGGGCAAAACTGAGGGGCCAGGCAATGGAAGAGGAGATGCAATGGATCGATAAAAACGTTTGGTCAGTTCATGAGCCTCGGTGCTGAGACTAAAACAACTCACCAGGGGTTCCATACATAAAAAAAGCAGCAGATTTGAGAAAATCAGCACCCCATAGGCTACAAACAAGAGCTTTTTGGTGTATACTTTGGCTCCCCTATAATCTCCCGCTCCCACACACTGACCCACAATGGTGAGAATAGCCATACCAAAACCCTGGCCAGGCATATAGACAAACGAGCCTATGGAACTGGTAATGGCGTTCGCGGCAATGGATGGGGTCCCAAACGTACTCACCAGCCGGGAGACTAGGAGTTTACCGATTTGGAACATGGAGCTTTCCAATCCGCTGGGTATCCCGATGTGCAAAATACGACGGATCATGACCATGTCCACCGAGATGGTAGTTATCCCGGTCAGAGAAATCGGTCGTGCCCGGTAGAGCAGGGTACTCAACACCACTGCAGCTATGACCCGACTTACCAAGGTGGAGATAGCTGCACCGGCAACCCCCATCTTGAACCCAAAAATCAACAGGGCATTCCCGCCGATGTTCAACCCATTTACCAAGAGCGCTACCAGCATGGTTACCCGGCTATTACCCATACTGCGGAACAGAGAAGAACCAGCATTATAAATCGCCAGAAAAGGATAGCCCAGCGCGCAGATCCAAAAATAGGTTTCCCCAGCACCCCGCACCTCAGGGGCAATATCCCCGTAAATAACCTTAAGGAGCAGCCGGTACGAGAGGAGGGTAAAAACCATGATGATGAGGGAGATCCCGAAGATTACATACAGGAGCTGCTTGGACGCCCGACTTGCACTTTTCAGGTCTTTACGGCCTATGTATTGGCTGACCACCACCGAGCCGCCGGTGGAAAGCGCCCCAAACGCGATGACCAGCAGTATATTGATGGCATCCACCAGGGCGACTCCTGAAACCGCGGCCTCCCCCACGGTACTTACCATCACCGTATCCGCGATTCCTATGGTAACATTGAGGAGCTGCTCTATTATCAAGGGCCACAGAAGACGAAACAACCGGGCATTAGTCCATTGTTCTGTCAGGGGCATTACATTCAAAAAAAATACCTTACGATCAATGAGGTTAGGCCTACCGGAAGCGCATATAGAACGGGTGTCCAGCGCACCTTAGGGTTCTATCCGTTTCCGGTCCCGGGGAAAGAGACTTGCTTCTTTTACATTACTCAAGCCCAGAATTTTCTGGGTGAGCCGCTCGCAACCCACGGCAAAGCCGCCATGGGGGGGGCAACCGTATTGAAAGACCTGATACCCTGCAATATCTTCCTCTTTTAGGCCGAACTTAGGCAGTACCTCAAGAAGGGCCTTATAGTCATGTTGCCGCCTGCCGCCTGTGGTGATCTCCAACCCGCGGAACAGGGCGTCGAAACTCATGGTTCGTGCGGTATCCAGGGGGTAGGTATAAAATGGCCGATACCGTCGCGGAAACTCATTGACAAAAACCAGATCCGTTCCCTTTTCCCTAAGGGCCCAGTCGCAAAGGAGCCGTTCCGCCTCAGGATTGATATCGAATATCCGGGCAGCTTGCTTTTTACCCCCGAAAGTAGCCTCGGTATTGGCAATCTTGAGGGCTTCTTCATAAGGGACAATAGGAGCTTGGTGAACTGCTTCGGCATGGGGAACCTGCGTATGCCAAAGCGCCAGTTCTGGGGCATTTTTCCGGGCCACTTCGCTAAAGATATGAGCAAGGATCCCTTTTTCCAGGTCGATGAGATCCTTTTCAGATTCTATAAAGGCAAGTTCCACATCCAGGGAAATATACTCGTTCAAGTGCCGGGGGGTGTCATGTTTTTCTGCCCGGTATGCCGGGGCAACCTCAAAGACCCGTTCCAAGCCGCTGGCTACCATGATCTGCTTGTAAATTTGCGGTGACTGGGCAAGATACACCTTTTTGTCGAAGTAGGCTACCTCGAAAAGTTCGGCTCCTCCCTCGGTACTACGGCCCACGAGTTTACTGGTCTTAATTTCCGTAAAATTCTGTCCTCGCAGGTATTCAGAAAAGGCTTCGATGATGGTAGCCTGTACCTTGAAGATAGCCTGGATTTTGGGGTTCCGCAGGGAGAGGGTCCGGTGATCCAAAATAGCCTCAAGACCGATCTTCCCTATATCCGCGTTTACCTGATACGGGAGGTCCGGGGCAGCCCGGGCAATACATTCCAGGGTATGGACGCTGAGTTCAACCCCCCCAGGGGCCTTTTCATTCAAAGCCGGAACACCGGTTACCTTGACCACCGATTCCAGAGTAAGGCAGGACCTATCCAAGTCCGTAGCTTCAGCCAACACCAGCTGCAATATCCCGGAACGGTCCCGGAGGATAACAAAGGTGATCCCTCCTAGTTCCCGAATCCGATGTACCCAGCCGAAAACTACAAGAGATTCGCCGGGTCTATCCCGGCATAGGTGAGCTATATCTTTTGTGAGAACACGCATGATTGTATCTCCATGGGTCTATCCTACTGCTAAAAGGAGAGAATGTAAATGTAGATAATATGAACGGACATCCCATTCCAACGATTGAAAAAAGTAAAAAAGCGATGAACCATAAGCCGGGTTCTGTGCTGTACCTGCTGCAAGCAGCACATACTGGCTGCCATCTATCTCGTAGCATCCTCTCGGGTCCTATCTACGCAGTCTACCCACGGCGTAAAACGGGCCGTTCTGCCGCTGTTTGACTTTGCTCCTGATGAGGCTTGCCGTGCCGGAATCGTTACCGATCCCGCGGTGGGCTCTTACCCCACCCTTTCACCCTTACTGAATGCCTCTAAACAAGACATTATAGCGGTTTACTTTCTGTTGCGCTTTCTGTCGGAAACTTTTGCAAGCTCCCGCCCGGGGATTACCCGGCATCATGCCCTGCGGAGCCCGGACTTTCCTCATCATATACGGTTAAACCGGCTATGACGCGGCAGCATAGTTCATCGCGTTAAATCCCTCACCTTACCTTGGCTACGTTAGCCATGAAGCGTCCTACTCATCATAGTCAACATTGATCTTTTCTTCTTCTTCCTCTTCTTCTTCGTATTCCTCATCTTCTAGATCATCCAAGTCAGAAAGACTACCCGTATCTTCGATATCAAAGAAGTCTTCTTCTCCTTGTTCAGTCGCTTCATAGAAGAGGATTCGGGAACAATAGGGGCAAAACACGATTTCTTCTCCCTGGCGAACCAAATTGGCAAATTGCGCGGGAAGTATCATGTGGCAACCCATGCAGACCCCTCCCTTGATGGCTACAATGCCTCGGCCCATTTTATTCCTGATAATCCGTTCAAACTTAAAGAGGATCTCTGCATCAATATCCGGCGTTACTACCCGTTCCTGCTCCAGAAGCTGATCAACCTGGGCTTGTTTTTCCGCAATTTCTGCTTCGATTCTCGTCCGGCGTTCCACTAACTCCGCTTCCTGCTGCTCAATTAACGCGGCGCTTTGCCGCATCTGATCATCCAAGTCCAATAAGATCCGTTCTTGGACTTGCAGATCTTTTCGGTACTGCTGTTCTTTGTCCGAAGCATCCCGAATTTCCTTATCCAGGGCCTCATATTCTCGCTGAGTATTGATGGAGTCCATGTTCTTTTCAGCCCGTTCCCGGGCATGTTCCGCGTCCATTAAAAGGTTGCGGTATTCCGATTCTGCAAGCCGCGCCCGTTCATACTCCTGGTTCTTCTCAATAAAGCTCTTCTTGAGCCGGGACAAGAGTTCTTCCTGGGCATTGAGAATCTTAGGCATTTCCTGAATATCATGTTCTAAAGTGATTTTTTGAGAGAGGATATCCTGTAAGGTCCGTAGGTTCTCAAAAATTGTATCCATTATCATCGTGTATCCCCTTTACGTTGGTTTATGAGCCACCGCGTTTCATTGGCTAGTGATCTAAATAATCTTTTAAACGCCGGCTCCGTTTGGGATGCCGCAACCGGCGCAGGGCTTTTGCCTCGATCTGCCGGATCCGCTCCCGGGTAACATTGAAGTACAACCCTACCTCTTCCAGGGTAAGAGAATAACCGTCGTCCAGGCCAAAACGCATCTTGAGTACTTCCTGTTCTCTTATGGGCAAGGTGGCAAGTACTCCGGAAAGCTGTTCCTGTAACAGGGTAAAAGCCGTGAGATTCGCGGGATTTTCCACTTCCTTGTCTTCTATAAAATCCCCTAAAAGAGAATCTTCCTCTTCCCCGATGGGGGTTTCCAAGGATATAGGCTCCCGGGCAACGTTCTTCACGGATTTTACCCGCTGGGTAGTCCAGCCGAGCCGTTCAGCTATCTCCTCGTCCGTAGGTTCCCGTCCCAGGACTTGCATGAGCTGCCGGGATTCCCGGACTACCTTGTTGATCTGTTCTATCATGTGTACCGGGACACGGATGGTCCTGGCCTGATCTGAAATAGACCGGGTAATGGCCTGCCGGATCCACCAGGTGGCATACGTGGAAAACTTAAAACCTTTCTGGTATTCAAATTTCTCTACCGCTTTGATTAAACCGATATTTCCTTCCTGGACCAGATCAAAGAAATGGAGTCCCCGATTGGTGTACTTTTTGGCAATGGAAACCACCAGCCGTAGGTTTGCCTTGATGAGCCTATCCTTGGCGTTTTTCATCATGTTCCTACCCCGGCTTATTTCTTTTGCCATAAGGTTGATATTCTCAATAGGTTCCTCAAATTCAGCTTCCATCTGGCGGAGCTTCTTCTCAGTTACCTGGATGAGCCGGATCTTCTCTTTGATGTCATCCGACGAAAGACCCAGTTCTTCCTCAAGCCGTTCCCGTTCCTCTTTGATGGTAAGCCCTCGACCTAAGACCCGCAGTTCTCTAAGGGATCGCACCTTGAGGTGTTTTTCTATCCGTTCCTGTTCTTTCTTATACCGTTTGATTCGCCGAGCAGCCTGGATAAATTTCTCGGAAAACCCGGTTATTTCATCTGGATGCACTTCAGCTCCATCAATGACTTCCATGATGTGAGCTCGGATTTCCTTAAGCTCAAGGTCTTCAAAAATATTCATCCCCCGGGAAATAAACCGACGCTTTATTTCCAGATAATTTTTCATATCCCCCAGAATAAGCCGCAAGGTTTCCTTGTAAAATTGATTAAGTCGGCGGCGCTCGGTCATGTATTCGGTAATTTCTTTTTTGGAGAGGTTTAATTCCCGCAGATCTTTTTTAGAAAAAGCCTTTTGGGCGATATGGTAAAATTCGGAGATGATCATCCCGGACTTTTTTATCACCCCCTTGATAATATTCTCCCCATTCTCCATCTGTTTGGAAAGTTCTACTTCTTGTTCTGCGGTAAGGAGGTTTTCCCTGCCAATTTCCCTCAAATAGAGCCGGATTGGATCATCGACTGATGCTTCCTTCTCAATAGCAATCAGACGTTTCTTTTCACCCCGGGGAGTTTTCCGTGCTTCCAGTTCCCCTTCATCCTCCCCCGGGGACTCTTCCTGAAAGATCTGGACATTATTTGCCTCGAGTAATGCAAAGACCTGTTCAATCTTATCGGAATTGGCAATATGCTCAGGCAGATAATCAGAAAGTTCCTCGTAGGAAAGAGACTTCTTTTCCTTGGCATATTCAATCAACTTCAAAACAGCAGGATCGAGCTGCAAATCCGTCATTGCTTATCTTCCTTCATTCATTCGGCGTAATTCAGCATCAATATGCATCTTCTCAGCCAAGAGTTCTTTAGCATGCACTTCAGCAGTTCCACTCGCTGCAATACGAAGCTTCATTACAATCTCGCTCAACCGCTTTTCAATCCGCCGCCGCTTAATCCGTTTAATGCCATCCGAGACGAGTTGTTCTGGTTTTGAGGAAAATTCGCTGGATGCAGCCTGCTTAATGACAAAATTCCGCAAATCCTCTCTGCTGATACGGGATAAAAGCGCATCCATACCGGATTCATCGTATATAAAACACTCTTCCAAAGCGATAAAAAGTTCTTTTGCAAAGGGGTCTTCAATCTCTTTAATCGAAAGATGCGTGCGCAAATGTGGATACCATTGACCATGTATGGAAACCACAATAAGCAGGTACAACTCATCGTTCATACGGATATGTTCTGCTGCCCGAAGGTTTTCTTCCCCCCCCCTCCTTGATACATGCCTTTGAGTGGAATCAATATGATTCATATAATCCTGAAATACCGCCATTCGATCCACCCCAAAAACATCGGCAATATGCTCAATAGAAGCCATTCTTGAAACTTCCGAATCCAGGGTTTCTAAATAAGGAAACATAAAATCACAGGCTTTCGCTTTCCCTTCAGGGTCAGATAGATCAAAAAGAGACCTACTACGGATTATAAGATACTCAACATCAATTATACTATTTCTTGCTGATTTTTGCAAGACTTCTGGGCCGGCTTCCTTTAAAATATCTGCGGGATCTTTATATACTCCTTCGGGCCCCAGGTTATGACCGGGAACCACCACCTCTGCGACCAGGCCGTTTCTCCTGCACGTGAGGATGGCTTTAAGCGCTGCTTGACGCCCTGCAGCATCCGCATCAAAAAAAAGGTATACCCGCTCTGCCCAGCGGCGCAAGACCTGGGCCTGTTCATCGGTAAACGCGGTTCCCAAAGGGGCAACGGCGTTGGCAATACCTGCTTGGTGCAGGGCTATTACATCCATATACCCTTCCGCGATATAGACCGCCTGGGTATTTCGAATGGTGCTGAGGGCGTGATCCAAGGCAAACAGGGTCTGTCCTTTCTTGTACAGATTCGATTCTGGTGAGTTGAGATATTTCGGGCCCTCTCCTGAAACAAGCCGTCCCCCAAAAGCTATGGCTCGCCCCTGCCGATCCGAGATGGGAAACATGAGCCGGCCCGAAAAAAAACTCGACCGGGGATATTTGGATGAAAAAAGCCCGGAAGAAGCGAGAAAAGCTTCTGAATACCCTTTTTGGGAGAGAAACAGGAAAAGCCAGCGCCTATCCACCGGCGCATATCCAAGACAAAACCGATCAAGGGTTTCGACGCTCAATCCCCGAGACAAGACATAGTGTTTTGCCCTGGTTCCTTCAGAACCTTGCATCAGCAGATAGTGAAAACTCCCTGCCACTCGGCGATAGAGTTCGGTTTTTTGCTCCAATTCCTGCATTCTTGAGAGGGCTCCCGGATCCTGTTGCCCCTGCCCATGTTCATACACGATAGGAACGCCCAGACGTTTTGCCAGAAGTTCTACTGCTTCAGGAAAAGACAGTTTTTCCTGCTCCATAACAAAATTCAGCACCGTCCCCCCCTTGCCGCAGCCAAAACAGTGGTACAATTTGAGGTCTGGATTAACCGTGAAAGAAGGGGTCTTTTCATTATGAAAGGGACAGAGCCCCACATACCTTCCGCCTCGTTGTTCAAGCCGCACATATTCACCTACCACCGCAAGGGCATCTAGGGTATGGTTCACCTCTTGTATCGTAGATTGGGCGATATAGCTCATCCCGGATCCACTTCCTTCTTATCCTGGAGTTTACCCATTACGAAGAAGAACTCCCTTTAACGTAGAGTGCCCCTGCCCGGATATGATCGTCTAAGGTACGGGAAAAATAGTGCCGCCCTGCTGCGCCGTCTACCAAACGAAAATAAAGATACTCACTCCGTACAGGGTTAAACGCCGCATTCAGGGCAACCGCTCCAGGCGCGGAAATCGGTCCCGGGGGCAATCCCGATCTCATATAGGTGTTATAGGGATCCTGAATCTCCGTGTCCTTAGTATAAAGCACTGTAGGGTGGGGTCGTCCCTGGATTTCGGTGATCACATATTCCACAGTAGCGCAGGATTGAAGGGCCATACCGATATCTAAACGGTTATAAAATACCCCAGCCATGAGAGGAGCCTCTTCATCGACCCGGTATTCCCGTTCCACAACCGACGCAATGATAACCTTCTGGTACAGCTCTTCAGGGCTCAGGGTCTTACTGTGTAGAGCTGCAATACGCTTAAAGAAGGTATCTGCCATAGCTCTGACCACCAAAGACGCAGGATAGTCTCGAGGAAAGAAATACGTATCTGGATAGAGAAAACCTTCCATAGTGTCACCGGGTATCTGATAAGCTGCACACAGGGTCTTTTCCGCTGCCGCGGTGAGAAACGCAGCAGCATCACAGATTTCCGCGGTTTCAAGGATCTTGGCTATCTTTTTTAGGGTTACTCCTTCAGGAATGGTTACTTTGATAAGGAACTGTTGTCCGGTTACGAAGACAGAACGAATAGCCATTTGGCTTGCAGGAAGCTCCAGTCTATAGGTTCCGGCTTTTAGATACCCCTTATCAAGCCGGGAGAGCATGTACCAGAAATAATAGCTTCGTATAATCCCTGCATCTTTCAGCCGTCTTCCCACGGCCATAGCGCTTTCTCCCGTATAGACCTCAAAAAACCGGATTTGGGTGGTCGATTCATCAGGTTCAGCTACCCCGGTAGTATCCTGCTCTGCAGGACCTTCGGGAGGAGCATTAAAATACATAAATCCTCCTACCGCCAGTACCGAGCATAATACCCCCATCCCCATAAGACAGCCTATGAAAAACCCTATCGGTTTAAGTAGCCGGATTATCCCCGCCATTCCTACTCCTGGTTCCACGCATTAACATGAAGCTATTTCAAAAGACCTTCCGCTTCTTGTATGGAAAGCTGTTCATACAGTGCCTGTTCTATTTTTAAGAGTACAGCCCGTTCCGCCAAGGAAAGGGTGTTTTCTCTCTTTTTAAACCACGGAAATATGGTTTTCAGTTCATTAAAGGTGAAAAATATCCCTTCTTGCTGCTTATATTCCATAATTATACGCTTCCCTTACGCTAGGTTTATTTCCAGACCTTCGGTAGCAAGGCTCACCTTTATGCCCTTGAAACCCATCCGCTCGATATACCACTGGGCGGATTGCAGAATAGAATATAACTTTCGGTCATCATACGTAGGTTCGTGATGGAACAAAACCAGATGCTTTATCTTCCAATGGGCGGCAAAATCTACCGCCATACTGAAGGCGCTATGGCCCCAGTTGTATTTTTCAATGGCCTCCTTTAAAGTGTATTGGGCATCTATGACTGCTACATCACAGTGCTCAAAAAACGCGGTATTTTCTTCGTTACCGGTAAAATCTTCAGCTGATAAAGCTACATCTGTGGCATAGATAAACCGGTGTTTTCCATCATCAACCCGATAGGAATAAGAAGCCCCTGGATGGTTCATAAGTTTATAGGAAATGTGCACGTTATACAAACTCAGTTCCCGAGATAAACAATGAAAGGTTTTCTTTGCTCCCATCATATCCATACTTGTCGGAAAGTAGGGACATCGCATTTGTTGACCCAGGATGGTCTTCAAGTCTTGCACAGGGGAATAAAAATCAACCTGTACCGTGGAATCATAGGCGGGATTAAAAAAAGGCAGGCCCATGATATGATCCCAATGAAAATGAGAAAAAAATAGAGCGTAATGGAGGATCTTCGGCTCTTGCTGGGCCAGGACAATACCTAATTCCCGGATCCCTGAACCAGCATCAAAAACAATGACCTGACCGGGATCATCCAACGTGAGAGAAATGCAGGAAGTGTTTCCACCCACCGTACCGCCCAACCACGGGGGCAACGCTGCGAGAAACCGTTCTCTCGCTTCAGGGGTTTCAATATCTGCTGGGCTCATTTGTTCTAGGATCCCGGCAATTTTACTTTTTATATGGGATGATACCAGCGGTGCCGGCAAAGAACCACGGACACCCCAAAAACGGATATGCATATTTACACCCCCACGCTGTTCAACCTGTTCTTACCATGAGCGGTTCTTCCCTTTGCCGGCGTATCCATCCTTCTATTTCGTCCTTGGTATGCAGCATACCTTTCCCCATACCCGGGCAGGAAGCTGCCGTATAATCCCAGGAATCAGGAGAAACGAGGATTGAGGACCAAAACGGAAAGGTTCTACATTGGAGTGGACGTCCTTCATACACCGAACACCCGTTTTTCCAGAAAATACAATCATAATCAACTGTTTCTTTTAAGGAAAGCCGTTCCTCCTGACTAGTTCCTGGAACCCACCGACAATAGGTTACTATAACATCAGTATATCCCATTTGTAAGGCTGTAGCCAGAATAAGGACATCTTTTTTAGAAAGAAATACAAAACCGCTTTCATATCGGCAACAGGCTGAACAACGGGTACAAGAAAAACGCAATCCCTTATGATAAAAGGGTTCATTACCGTGTTCCCGATAAGAGGCCGGGGAACCAGGCCGACTCACCATAGCGCCTCCTAAAAAATGGGGGTTGTCCTTCCTTATGGACAACCCCCATTGGGGAGAGAAGGATTCGAACCTTCGAAGGCTGAGCCAACAGATTTACAGTCTGCCCCCTTTGACCGCTCGGGAATCTCCCCTCGTATTTACCCCTTTACCCTGTAACTTAAACACCACTTCTCTTGACACAAGGGCTTTCTTTCACAAGAAAGCCATCTCCCGGAGTCGAACCGGGGACCTCATGATTACAAGTCAGGTGCTCTAGCCAACTGAGCTAAGATGGCAGATAATATACCTTATAATACCCATATTTACATGATAAGTCAAGCGCATTGCCTAATAATTAATCTAACCCCAAAAAGGTCATGCCTCATAATAATCATGCGAATCAAAGGCCGAAAACAACCATGGTAATCATAGATTCCAAAAGTATGAAAAACGCGGATACGGCCGAAGAAAAGGGATATGATGCGGGAAAAAAACTTCAGGGGTAAAGCTACACATTGCGGTGGACGGAAGCTACATAACACACTGCAAATGACGGTTCTTGCGTTTATAGCGCTTCTGCTGAAAAGATATTAAAAAGCCTCGGTCTGTATTTGTTCAACGGCTAGGCTTACCGCGTGCTTCAGGTCTTCCACCGAAGACCGGTTGAGCACTGTCAGCCGGAATATCGCCGCTTCAAGCAAGCCGTACAAGAGATCATTGATGGTTCTCACGGTAATGGGCCTGAATACCCCTTCCCGAATACCGTCAATGACCATGGTTGCCAGGATATGCCGCAGCCGGATAGTTCTACGGCGGACAGAGGTTGCCGGATCGGTATGCTGCTTGGCAAGGCAGCGCAGATAATCCAGCACTACCTGTAGGAGCTGGCGGTTTTCTTCCAGATGATCCATAATCACCCAAAGCACTCGAATGAGCTTATCCACTCTACTAAGACCTGTGTCTTGGCGTACCCGGAGAATACTATCCTCCACCTGACCCATGATCTGCTTAATGCTGTAATTAAAGATGTCTTTTTTGTTTTTAAAATAAATATACAAGGTCGTTCTGGTGATGCCGCACCGGTCTGCGATTTTCTGGAACGTGGCGGCCTCAAATCCCTCATCTATAAAGACCTCCAACGCATGTTCTAAAATGTTCCGCCGCCGCTTGTTATGTTCTATTACAATGGACATAGCCTGCTCCTGGGATGCGGTTTTGTATCACCTTTGTTCCCTCAAATTATAAACTAAGTAACGATCATAGGGTAAAGAGAAAAAAATAGGAAGGGATGGCGCCGTTGATAAGCGCTTTGCAGCAATCCGCCTTTTTGCCAAAGAACGATTCCAAGCCTGGATGATCGGTGATGATTCCCAGTTTCCATCCAGGAAACCTGCGGGAGAGCAGTTCCATGTCCTGGTAGGTGGTTTCTGCAGTTTCCCGGTCTCCCAAGCGTTTCCCGTAGGGCGGATTAGTAATAATGAAACCGGGGGTGTTTTCTTTATTACCGTAATGGGCCTTGATTTGCTGCAAGGGACATACCTTAAAATCAGGCAGCCAGGGCAGGGCTTCACCTCGTTGTATGCCCTTACCCGCGGGTCCTTTACCCTGGGCCAGGGTATATGCCCGCACCCTGTTGGATTGAGCCAGAGATACTGCCCGAGGATCCGCATCGCTTCCATATATCCGAATAATCCGGGCAAAATCAACCCGGTTAAGGAGTTCTTCCCGAACCGTTTGCTCCAGGTCCCGGTTCCCCAAGGCGAGGTCTGAAAGGACAAAACTTCTGCCCAGTCCTGGGGCCATATCCCAGGCATACATCGCGGCTTCTATGGCAATGGTACCGGAACCGCAAAAGGGATCGTACAGGGGAAATTTCCGCCGCCACATAGCCAAAAGCAGCATAGCCGCGGCAGTAGTTTCCCGCAACGGGGCGATACCTCCCTCGATACGATAACCCCGCTTAAACAGCGGCTCCCCCGCAAGATCCAGAAGCAGGGAAACCTGGTCCTTGTCGATGTATACCCGGAGTTCTCCCTGTTTTCCCTGTTCAGGAAGCCGGTTTAGCCCCCGGCGCTGACAAAGCCGTTCTGCCGCAGCCTTGTGGACCATAGCCTGAATGGTGGTAAGCGCATGAAACGGGGAACGGTTCACCCTGACCTTGGCAACCCGGATGCCCATGCCTGGGGGGATAAGCGCTTCCCAGGGAATGTTCCTTGTCCCCTCAAAAAGAGCATCAAAATCTGCAGCAGGAAAAGCCCCTGCTTCCAAGAGCACCCTATCCGCGGCCCGCAAGCTCATCAAAGCCCGGTATAACCCCTTCAGGTCAGCCTGAAACCGAACCTTGCCAAAAGCAGCCGCAAGCACAGAAAGGCCGAGCTTCTTCAGTTCAGTGGAAACGATCTTTTCCGCACCTACGGCGCAAAGGGCATAGGCGTTCATCATCTGGCACATAGAGATAATATAGCATATTCCCCTGGGAGAGGGAACGCATGAACGATAACCAGGGGATGCGTAAAGTTCTATTTCCGCTTTTTCCAGCGAATGTATATCTGCCGTCCAGTACTGTTCTCCTGGGCCCGCTCTTCGGTCTCAAACTGGCTTATGGCCCGGAAGAGATCCCCCAGTTTTTTAAAGCCATAGTTCCGGGGGTCAAATTCACTGGACCTCAGCGTAATCTTCTGTCCCACGCCTCCTAGATACGCCCACCCGGACTCATCCGCTAGATCATCTACCGCGTCCCTCAGCAGTTTGAGGAGCCGGCGATCCACCTTGAATTCTTTACGGGTGGAAGAGTGGGGTTTCGCGTCATCATCGTCCGCTTCCTCCTGTACTCCCCGCAGGATTTCTGTGTAGATGAATTTATCACAGACCGAAACAAAGGATCGGGGGGTCTTCTTTTCTCCGAATCCATAAACCATCCGTCCGCTTTCCCGCAACCGTGCGGCAAGGCGGGTAAAATCAGAATCACTGGAAACAATGCAGAAACCATCAAGTTTTTCACTGTAGAGCAGGTCCATGGCATCAATGATCATAGCAGAATCAGTAGCGTTCTTACCGCTGGTATAAGAAAATTGCTGAATGGGTTGGATGGCGTATTCGAGGAGCCGCTCCTTCCAGGAACGGAGATTCGTACTGGTCCAGTCACCGTAGATCCGCTTTACACTGGCTACTCCGTATTTGGCCACTTCATCTAAAAGGCCCTCAATAATGGCAGGCTGGGTATTGTCCGCATCAATAAGAACCGCGAGCTTGGCCTGGCTAATTTCGACTTGCTGACTTGAAAAGGGCAACAATGGCATATCATTCTCTCCATAATGATCCTTATCCCAACACTTCAGTTGTAGGAAAGGCTCTAAATTTATTTTCAACATTTTTAACACTAAGAGGTCTTCCCCTGATACCCCTTAGGAACCAAAAATCGAAGGTTTAATCCGTCGTAACAGACTAATCTTGCCCAGAGGCAGACGCAAGATCTCCTTGTCGGTAGTTTCGCCCAGGGATACGGGCGTGATGATGAGGACCCGTTCACTCCCCCACTTTTCCAGGGCATCGGGAATACCCACCGCATGGTGGTTTCCTCCGGTAGGACAGGGCCATAGCACTTCAACCAAGGACTGGGTAGCAATAGCCTGGGTTGCAATGCGGGCCTTGCCCACATAATCAAGCCCCCTGGCCTCTAGGTTCTCATGCCTCATAGCAGCTCCGGCAAGTTGGGTCTCACTGATGATCAGCCGCCGTTCTATCCGGGCATGCAATTCCTCCTGTTCCACCGCAACCAGAGACTTATCCCTCAAGGCCCGGTGGAACCCTGCTTGTATTGCTCGAGAGGCCGCTTCACGGTAGTACTCTGAAACTTGAGCCGGCACCCCAGGAATCCAGGCAGCATGCAACGGCCCCCCACTCAGAACTGGATACCTGTACCCTTCCCCGGCATCCTTGGTCCTCTCTTCAACAGCATCTTCCTTGGGGAAAACGGCAAAACCGCGCTGGGCAATGATATCCACCCCTACTTTTTGTAAGACCTTCACTGCCTCGGTACGCACCGGAACCGATAACAGGTACACCCCTGGGGCTAAGGTTCGGGCAACCAGGGAGGCCAAGGGCCCCGCCTCTGCAAGATACCGCCGTTCCTCTCCAAGGCTCAACACCACTCCCTGATGAAGAGAGACTTCCGCATACCGCTGTTCCCAATCCTCAAGGGTCCACCTGAGGTTCTGGTGTATCCGATTCCCCGAAACCCGGTTTAGCAGGTCCAGCATGGCCTTGGCATCCATACCCCGGTCAAAGCCCCGAATCACCGATTGCATGGTCAATTCAACGCGTAAAACTACACCGGCCATAGTGGCCCCACTTTCCCGGGGCACGGTAAAGAAAGCCAAAGACAGGGCATCCGCAAAACTAAGTTCCGGGTACAGCACACAAGAAAAATCCGTATCCATAGCAAGCGCCGGACCTGGTGTCCCGTGGTTCTGAGGGTGGCCTGCAAGCCTCCACCAGCCTGGGGTACTTGGTTCTAGTAGACCGCTGAGTTCCAGGGCCTCAACCATCCAGTCAAGCCTATAGGGATGCATATCCCCGGTACTGCCTTGGATCGGTTCAAGCCCTTCCCGTATCAGTAAGTCCCCAAACCTCCAGAGGCTTATCTGAGGATAGTGCCGGGAAGGTTCAAGAAAATCAAGGAGTCGATGGATGAACCCTGCACAGGTTCGGATTTGCGCTTGCAGGTTCTGGCTTGAGGTGGATACCTGGACTGCTTTCTTGGAATAAAACCACAAAAAACAATAAAACCCTGCAGCGCAGTATTCGAGCCGTTCACGCGAGGAAAGCTCCTGAAAAGCCCACAGCCGCGCTTCATGAGGGTACAAGCGTTCTGATTGCCCCTCCCCTCTCTGGAACAGCCCAAGCGTACGGCAAGCATCCAGGAGCTTGTCTGCGTTAAGACCCGGAAACAGCAGCCCCAGGGCATCCAGGGCTTTTTTACGGATGCCCCCATCACCCCTCAAACAGTCCTCCTCAAGAACAAAACCAACCAGGGCCGCAATAACCCTATCATCCACGGCCAACCTCGCCCCAGAACCAGGGGCTAAAGAGGAGGTCTCCTGCTCTTTCCACGGGAAAAGGGGGCTGGTATCTGCCATGAAGGGGCTTAAAACCGGCTCCAAAAGGGGATTCAGCGCGAACCGCCGCGGCCCATGCTGGGGGAACCGGTAGAGGATGAACCGTTCTTCCAAATTGACAAGGAGCTTGTGGAGTTCCGGGTAACTAAACTCCCCGGCAAAAAAACGCAGGAGTTCTTCCAGGGTAGGTTCTTCTAAAAGAGCCACCCCAGCTATGATTGTATGGTCGGTCTTGTCGATATAGGCCGCGATGGTGTTCAGGATTGCTTCCCGGGAAAGAAAGCCAACCAGATCGTCCATGAGCCGCTGTTTGTTGAACGGGGTTTTAATGTTCCCTAGAACGCTCCGCATCAACTCAAAGTAGGAATCATCCGGGAGCATCAGCAATGCCGACTTCCAGTCATCAAGGGATCTGAATCGGACTCGCTTCATCTACTCTGCCCACGGTTGAATCGTGTATTTATAGCCCTGTTCTGTGAGAAATTGCTGACGATTCGCCGCGAAATATTCTTCCACCGTATTCCGGGATACCAGGGTATAAAAGTATGCATTACGGCTTTTGGGTCTGAGGATCCTGCCGAGGCGCTGGGCTTCCTCCTGCCGAGACCCAAAAGACCCGGAGACTTGGATCGCCACGGAAGCGTCCGGCAAGTCTATGGCATAGTTGGCTACTTTGGATACCACCATGAGGCGGAACTGGGCTTTTCTAAAAGCATCGTAGAGCGTTTCCCGTTCCTTCTGAGGGGTCTTCCCGGTTATGAGGGGAGCATTGAGGAGTTTCGCCAGGGATGCAAGCTGCTCAAGGTATTGCCCGATGACGAGGATCTGAGCCTCTCCATGCTTATCCACTAGGTACTGTACGATTTCGGCTTTAAGGGGGTTCTCACTGGCAATCCGGTATTTTTCCCGAGATGATGCCACGGCATAGGGTATCTTGAGGGATTCACTGAGATCCAGGCGTATTTCCGTACAGAAAGCCTCGGCAATCCACCCTTTGGCCTCCAGGTCCTTCCAGGGAATATCGTAGCGTTTAGGGCCTACCAACGTGAATACCGCATCCTCTGCCCCATCTTCCCGGACCAGAGTAGCGGTCAATCCCAGCCGCCGTACTGCTTGTAGTTCCGCTGTTATGCGGAACACCGGCGCGGGGAGAAGCTGGACCTCATCGTAGATGATGAGTCCCCAGGCGCGCTCCCGGAACAAGCGGAAGTGCGGAAAATCCCCTCCTTTTTGGGGCCGCCAACTGATGATTTGATAGGTGGCCACGGTAACCGGACCTACTGATTTAGCAGCTCCGGTGTATGCTCCTATCTGGTCGCGGGTCAACTCGGTTTTATCCAAAAGTTCGCCTATCCATTGGTGTACTGCTATGGTATTGGTGGTGAGTATCAGGGTATTGGTTTGTAACAAAGCCATGACGCTTATACCCACCACGGTTTTCCCGGAACCGCAGGGAAGCACCACAACCCCATAGCCGGTCCCAGGCCCTTGGTTTCCCACCACTGCCTGAGCTGCTTCACGCTGGTAATGCCGGAGGGTAAAGGGTATTCCCCCGGCGCTGCGTTCCCGAATCCTTATATCCAGAGGCTCCCCTGGTACAAAGGGGGCCTCGTCTTTCACTGGCCAGCCCAGCTTGATGAGTTCTTGCTTAACGCTTCCTCGGTCGCTGAGGCGCAGGGAAAACCCCTGGGCAGTTTCGCTTACATACCGGGATAGGCCTTGTGCAGCGCCAATCTCCTTCAGAACCGCAGGGTCATCAGAAACCAGCAGCAGTTCTTCAGGAAGCTCTGGAAGCACTTTGGTATAGGATACGCTTGAAGGGGCAGCTACCAGTCGTATTTTCCCGTATCGGGCCATGGTATCGGAAAAGCCTGCTCCGATCCCCGGAGGTACCTCATAGCGGGTGTAGGTTCTCAGCGCGGTGATGATATCTTGGGGACCAAACCCCGCACTAGCAGCATTCCAAAGGGACAGGGGGGTAATCCGGTAGGTATGGATATGTTCCGGTGATTTTTCCAGTTCGGCAAAAGGCATAATAGCCCCCCTGGCCGCTTCTGCCTTGGGGGTATGTACATCCAAAAGCAGGGTACGGTCACCTTGAACAATGAGAGGATTTAAAGGGTCAATCACCATATCTTAGCCAGTATAAAATATGAACCGTACCTTGTGAAGCACCTAGAGCAGGCGAATTGAGCGCGGCGTGTTATAGGTTCGTCATACTCAGGGATTATCGGGAAGGGCTTCCAACACCACCATGGCAACGGCATGGTCCTGCTCGTGGGTAAGTGAAAGATGCACTCGGTTGGCGCCGCTTTGCGCTAAAGCCCTCAGGGCAGTACCGAAGAACCGTATCTCCGGCCTGCCGTTGTGCTGATTGGCTACCATAATATCCTTGAGCACGATACCGGTAAGCCCCATACCCAGGGCTTTACCAAAGGCTTCCTTCGCCGCAAACCGGGCGGCTAAGGACAAGGCCGTTCCCCTACCCCGGGACAGTGCAGTCTGTAGTTCATTAGGATGAAAATACCGTTCTAATAAACCGGGAATCCTCTGCCACCGTTCAAGCCGATACCCATGGACCACATCAATCCCGATACCGATAATCATGGGGTTCCGGGCTTCCTCGTAACCTGTATCCTAACCCTTTCAGGATCCTTCCGGGAGAGCGTTAAGTTCGGGATCGACGGAACCACCACCGGCAGGGTATAGGTTCCTGGTTCGGTTATGCTCGAAGCATCCACATACAAAAATGAAGCCGACGCTTGGTACTGTTCCAGCGCGTGTTGGCTTCCTTCAAGCCGAATGCTGCCGATACGCACCTCCAATTCTGCGTTAAACCTTTCAGAGAGCCTATCCACTCGAATCGGCAAATTGGTAAACGTCTCAAGTCCAATAATTTCCCTGATAACCCCATGAAATTCGGTCATCCCATTCCCCTGGATTACGACCAAAGGCTCGCGGTTCACTATGTTGACCATGATGGAAAAATCTTCGCTTCGGCCATCCAGATCAATAAAATCAGTGAATAGTTCTGAAATACCGCTCATTTCATCCGCAGGGCCTTCAAGAACAACCTGGGATGGGGTCAGGGTAAAAGAAACTAATTCGTATCCTTTTTGCGGCCCTCCCCGGGTAGTTCCGGTCAAAGGAACGTATTTACTGACTTTATGATCCAATACAATGGATATTTCCAGCGGATCCACCTTGATTTCCAAAGGCTCAAGTCCCTGAGCAGTTCCATTAGTACGGACCTGCACAGGAACCCTGTATATGCCCTTCTCTTTGCCCCTCAGATCAATATAAGGCACAATGTCCTCTTCCAAAAGGGAACGCACCCGGGCCGCATCCCCTCGGACGCTTATCCGGATCATCCGCGTATAGGCGCTTGCAGGAATCACGTTTCCCTGGGTCTCCACAAGGAGCGGAACCGAAAAGAACCGTTCCTCTAGGGTGTTCATGTGATGAAATATAAACAGAATCAACGCCAGGGCAATGGAAAGCACCTTAGCCGGCCAGTTTTCCGCTATTTGAGCGAGTAATTTTCTACTGTCCAAGGATGCCCCCCTTTCCTGAATCTAAGGGTGAATCAGCAGAGGAACCGGAACCTTTTTTTTCAACTTCTCCGCTTTTCACCCCACGTTCAAGCATTTCCCGCAGCGTTCCCGTAATTTCAACGGAAGAAAGATCGTAATACAATTTGCCGTCAAAGGCGATAGATATGGCCCCGGTTTCCTCAGAAACCACCAGGGTTACCGCATCGGACTGCTCCGACATGCCCAATGACGCCCGATGCCGGGTACCGAAACTTTTCTTGATATCTTGCTGTTCAGACAAGGGAAGAAAACACCCTGCCGCGGCAATCCGGCCGTTCTGGATAACCATGGCCCCGTCGTGCAGCGGACCATCAAATTCAAAGACCGCCACAATGAGACTGGAAGAAATTTCCGCATTTATCCGGGTTCCCGTATCAATGATGTTTCTCAGATTTGCCCGCCGGGGAAAAACCACCAGCATCCCCCGCCGTTCTTGAGAGAGAATTTCCGCTGCCGTAACCACCGCTTCAAGATGACTAAGCCGGGGTTTGCTGTCTGGCCGAAACAGCTCACTCTGACCCAGGCGGAGAATGATCTTCCGCAATTCAGGTTGAAAGACAATGGCCAGCGTCACAAAAAGTCCTGGAGCTAGGATGTTGAGAACCCACTGTAAGGTGGTTAATTTACAAAAAACCGCAAGGCCATACACCAGGGCCAGAAACCCGGCGCCTTTGATCATCTGCATAACCTGGGTTTTTACCAAAAGCTCGTAGACTTTATAGAGTAGAAACGACAGGATTGCCACATCCAAGACCGGGCGAATCGTATCATAAACCGCGCTAAGCCGCTGAAGCCATTCCAAAGTATACCCTTTTTATCTGTTCTTGACTCGGACCTTACCGCATCACAAACAAGACCCTATGTATAATATATATATGAATTTGCACGAAAGGTCCGCTATTTGTACTATACCATAAGCGAGATGGAGCATTTTTGCAAGCAGGCGGCTAAGGTACCATCCGGGAATAGGGGAGGATCCGGTTTTCCCCATAAAAGCGCCGAACCGATGCGGCAATGCCCTCTCCATCAAGACCGCTTATATGGAGGAGTTCCTCTCGCTTACCCAGTGTTCCAAAGGTACCGTGAATCCCGAGAACCCGGATATGGGCCGTACACTGCCGTCTATAGGCCAATTCCGTGGCATATTCCCCAAAACCCCCTTCTATGATTCCTTCTTCGATAAATACCATAAGTTCATACCGGTTCATAATTTTCACCAGGTAATCCTCATGCACTGGTTTCAGGAAACGCAGGTTATACAGATCCGCGGCAATGTTCACGCCTAGAAGACGATCCGCGGCATCCCAGACCTCCGGGTAAAGGCTTCCGGTAAAGGCGAGACAGACCGACGCACCCCATTCCCGGATGAATACCCCCTTTCCCCACTCTACAGGAAGGGATAAGGCATGGATCTCCGGGGGACACCGTGCTTTAGGATACCGGATCATCGCCGGTTCCACCGTGGCCAAGGCCCAATCCAGCATCCGTTTCAGTTCCAAGCCTCCTGCAGGAGCGAGGATGGTCATATTTGGAACCGGCCGGAATAGGGCAATATCAAACAGTCCTTGATGGGTTTCTCCGTCATCGCTGACAAATCCTGCCCGATCCAAGGCAAAGAGAACCGGCAACTTCTGCATGGCCACATCGTGGATCACCTGATCCACCGCCCGCTGGATAAACGTAGAATACACCGCAACTACCGGCCGCATTCCCTGAGCCGCCAATCCTGCGGCAAAAGTAACCGCATGTTCCTCTGCAATACCCACATCAAAAAAACGGGTGGGAAACGTGGCCTTGAACGGGGAAAGTCCGGTTCCTTTTTCCATAGCCGCGGTAATAGCCATTACCCGAGTATCCCGGGCTCCAGCATCCACGATAGCCCGGTTAAAAGCATCGGTAAAAGAACCATTTCCCCAACGTTCAGGCAGGATGTTTATCACCGGGATAGTAACCGGGCTTAGGACTGCTTCCTGCTGACGGGTATCAGGTTCCTCAGCAGCCGCCTCTTTGGAAGCCAAGCCGCCGCTTATGGAAAAGGAGGGAACCCCATGATAGCTGCCAGGATCTTTTTCTGCGAATTGATAGCCCTTACCCTTGCGGGTAATCACATGGACCACCACAGGCCTATCAAGCCGCCGCACATCCTGCAGCACCTGTTCAAGCTGCTGAATATGGTGTCCATCAATAGGTCCTACGTATTCAAAACCCAGATCCACAAAAAAATTATCTGTGTAGAAAACAGCCTTCACCGCCCGTTTAAGTCGAACCACCATATCGAAAAACGCAGATCCTACTAGGGGCAGCCGCTTGGCCATAGAATCAAAGTTACGGCGAAACCACTGATACCGGGCCTTCATCGTAAGACGGCTTAAATATTTGGAAAGCCCTCCTACATTGGGACTTATAGACATCTTATTGTCATTGAGGATCACCACCAAGGGTAAGTGCAACTGTCCTGCGTGGGAAAGGGCTTCATAGGCTAGTCCTCCGGTCAGGGCGCCGTCTCCAATAACCGCCACAACCCGGTTTCTTCTTCCCTGGATCCATTCTCCCGCGAGGATCCCCAGGGCCGCTGAAATCGAGGTGGATGCATGCCCGGTATCAAAAGCATCATGGGGACTTTCGGTCCGTTTGGGAAACCCCGCAAGTCCGCCGGCCTGCCTGAGGCTGGGGAATTCCTCATACCTGCCGGTAAGGAGCTTATGGGTATAACATTGATGCGCCACATCCCAGATTATCTTATCCTGGGGGGAATTAAATACCCGATGCAGCGCAATGGTAAGTTCAACCACTCCCAAGTTAGAGGCTAAATGTCCTCCCTGCTTACTCACCGTAGACACGATTGTTTCACGAATTTCAACAGCAAGCTGATTTAATGCTTTGAAGGAAAGGTTCTTAAGATCCTGGGGTTCATAAATCTGGGCTAACAAGGATTCAGCTTCACTCATACCATTACTATTATACCAAATGATGCTATTTATCAGGGAAAATAATTACCTAAAATTCTTTTCAAGGTCACTAGGTTGAAAAGAACTCTAGGTATCAAGTAACCTTCCCTGCAATACGACTCCAACCAAGGCGACCTCTATCCACGGCATACACTTATCTCTCGGTCCCGGCATGGGTTAGACAACGCTTGAATGAAATGGGTAAAGAAGGCTATTTATTTTTGTGTCGATTCCTTCTGAGCTTTTTTTTACGTTTATGGGTTGCAATCTTTCTCAGTTTGCGTTTTCTTCCGCAAGGCACCAGCGTCTCCTTTATGTAAGATGGCTCCTGTAAACCCAAGTAACTAAGTACCTAGGGGGCAGGAAATTGATTTTAGTATGAATCAAGCCCCGCAAAGCGTCAAGACCCCTGCGGGAACCTTCAGGATAAACGCATAGAATTTGCTAATTCTTTGTTGTATAAGAAATTAACAGGCCGAACTTATTTTTTTACTACCTTAACTCACTCATTATCTTGTAAGGAAATACGAATTTCTATGCGTTTATCGCCGGTATTCCTAATTGTCTTGACATTCAGAAAATAATCCATGTCCAAGCAAGCTATGAGAGAGGATTTCAGAGGTAATTTCATGAGCAAAGTCCATATATGATTTCGGCATTTATGTATTACGCTCCATCTGATAAAATGAAGTGAAAAGCCGTTGCAAATAAACCTGGTCGCATCTCGTTGAAGACAACCGCACCAATGAGCGTGTCCATCAATACTCCAAGAACCTCCGGTGAGAAGGGATTTGCCGCCGCCTGTACGTTGTGGTAGACCGCGAGGGCCGCGCGATAGGCTTCACTCCCGGTCGCCATGATCGTATCCGAGATGGCTTCCTCAAGCTGGCGTATCGCCGTGAGGAGGCTCCAGAGACCGTGGGCGTCGCTAAAATCCTTGTCAAAGTCGCTTATATCCAGGTAGCTGGGAACGAGGTTGGGGTTGTCGCGCGCATTGTGCGAATAGATTATATGGACAAGAGTTTCAGCGAGGAAGTCCTGGCTGTCTCCCGATAGTGGGGCAAGGGTCATGGAGGTATCACTCCTTTTCCGAATCAGGTCTCGGAGAGTGTCCGCCTGAGCTCTGAGAACCTTCGCCATACGCTCCAGAAGTTAAGTTTGCAGACTCGTCGGAGATTTACGCCGAAAAAATCATACTCGTTTGAGCTATACATAAAGATTTCTCTATATTATTATGTTTTTAGAAGGACAAGGATCGTACCATGCAGAGAATAACCGCATTTATCGCCAAGGAGACATCGGGGGTCAGTTTCAAGACCAATAAGTACACTCTTGACAGGGGAGTCCAATCAATTATTGATTATGATGATGCCGAAAACAACCCCTTGAAGCGTTCCGGAGAAACCCCAAACCAAAAAGGTACTATTAATTTGACCAACCATGCCAATGTTCTTAAAGGCAAAGCGCCTCTATTCAGGTATTTTTTGGACGGCTCAAGAAGAACTTATAAGGTAGATGATATTATATACAACAATAAGGTTTTCCCGGTCATTGCTGGTCAAATCGGCGTTGGCTGTTGCCAAAGAATACAGCGTCAAATAAAGAGATATAGTATTGAAAATGAAAAGATACATGTTATTGTCCTTCCTGAAACTTCAGATAAGGACGGCTATAAGGATAATTATTTCGAGAGTTTGAGGAAAAAAATTTGTGCAATGGAGGTATTAAAAAAAAGGAATATTGTTATTCACAAAGTTCTCTATTACAAAGAATCAAAAAAGGACGATGAAAAATACGACGATCTTGGGGTTGCAAAAATTCAGGACGAGATGATAGAAATGGAAAAAAAAGCCGTAGCTGAACTGGCTAAAGGAGATAAACTTGATAACAATGCCTATTTATTGAAAGATGGTTCGCTTGAATATAAAATAATGGGAACAGGAAATTATAAGGATATTGCTATAATAAAAACTAACTATCGCTGGGTCGTCGGCGCTTCAAAATCATTTAATCCCGAAAAATGCAAGGACATACAGGGAAATGTCAATGCGTCAGGACTGGCAAAACTTCCTTTATACCATAGAACACCTGCTTGTCTGTACGAGTCAAAAATATCTGGCAGCGTTAAATTCGCCATCTGGTATGTCAGGATTAGAGAGGCAAAATATTCATATAGTCCATTCGACGGTATTTTAAAGCTGGAAAAGATTTTAATTACCGCTGACGAGGAAGAAAAAGGCTTGGAAACAGAGGAACTCAATCATATAACCGCCAATATAATAAATGAAAGAAATCCTGTTGCTTATGGCAGTGATACCAGATGGGCCAACCATTTATATCCGGTATTTTTAACCGAAACATTCATAAAAAGCAAATATTTAAGCTCTGAATATTTTCTTAATCTTTTTTAAGGAGTGAAGAAATGTCAAATACTGTCATTGGAAAAGTTGCCGCGACTGAAAACAGACCGACTACAATAGATGATTTTTTCTTCTGGACTTCCCAAAATCTGATACTGAATCCCTTTGATGTCATCAAAGTGAAACATATTAACGATTCAATTACCTATGGAGTTATTGAAGAAATATCCCATATAACCGATTCGCCTAGTTATTTGACAAGCTATATATCAAACGATTTTGGAGATGTAAACGCTTCTTCAAACACTGAAAGAATAGGCATGAATTACATCAAGGCGGCTGTAATCGGAAATACAAAGAACATTTACATTCCTGTCCAAAATGGCCAGGAAGTGTGTTTTGCCGATCAAGAAGAAGTTAAAGATGCACTGGGTTTGACTAATAAGAATCCCGTAGTATGCGGATATATAAAAATGTACGAAAACGCTGATGAAAGAAACAGGGTGTTGTTACCTGTTTCTTTCAATTCAGATTTTCTTATTGGACCAGAAGGCGCTCATTTAAATATATCAGGAATTTCAGGACTTGCCGCAAAAACTTCTTATGCCATGTTTCTATTGAAAGCGATACAAGATAAATATATGGCTGAAGATCCAAAAGACGACAGCGTCGCGTTTATTTTTCTCAATGTAAAGGGAAAGGATTTATTAGGTATTGATTTGCCCAACGCTGAGCTGGACGAAAAAGATAAGAATATATATAAAATGCTCAATCTTTCCACAAGTCCATTTAAAAATGTAAAATATTTATACCCATATTATACCGCTGCTAATCGCAACACATACGCAAATGAAGAAATAGTGTCTTCACAGAAAGATAGAAATATTATTCAGTTCTACAAATATATTTATGAGCAAGATAAGGATAATTTGGATCTGCTGTTTTCCAATATCGATGATACTACTCAAACGATGGATTCCATTATAAATCACATTATTTCTGAGCAGGGAAAATTCGGGCAGATTAAAACATGGAACGAATTTAATGAGGAACTTGATGAGTATTGCAGGGCTGGCAGTACAAAAATCGATAAGGAAATAGCGATTGCAAGCTGGAGAAAATTCAAGAGAATAATTAACAAATCAATTAAGAATCCTGTCTTTACAAACCGGGTTGCATACGATAACAAGGAAACAAGAATTCAAGACGCCATCATAAGGTTGAATAAAAACGACGTATATGTAATTGACATTGCGAAACTTGATGAAACAATGCAGGGGTTTGTTTTTGGAGATGTAATTAGAAACGTAATAAATCTAAAATTGGGCCAACCAGAACGAGAAGAAGAAGGTATCCCAAAAAAGATAATTATATTTATTGATGAACTTAATAAATATGCATCTAGCGATGTTCCAAAAAATTCACCCATACTACAGCAACTTATAGATATAGCGGAACGTGGAAGGTCTTTGGGGATTGTTTTATTCTCTGCCGAACAATTCAGAAGTGTAATAAATGAGCGGGTAACAGGAAATTGCTCTACTCACGCTTATGGGAGAACTAACGCCATAGAAATTTCAAAGAAGGATTATAAGTTTATCCCAAGAACCTATATAAACATGATGACAAGATTGAAGCAGGGTGAATATATCATTCAGAATCCAATATTTCGATCGGTTCTGAAAATAAATTTTCCAAACCCGGTATATAAGCAATATAAATAAAAGGAGAAAAACATGGATGTTCGCATTGGGAAAACGGTTATTGAGACTCTTACGGAAGGAATGTATGAGGATTCAAAATTTATTTATCGTGAGTATATTCAAAATGCCGCAGATCAAATAGATAAGGCAATTGAATTGGGTATTCTTAAAGAAAGGAAAGAAGGTAAGGTACATATAAATATTGATATAGGAAAAGAACAAATAGTGATTGAAGATAATGCAACAGGTATAGAGAGCGAAAAAGTTTTTAAAACATTGGGTAATATCGCCCTTTCGGAAAAAGACAGGACAAAGAATAAAGGTTTCAGAGGAATAGGTCGTTTAGGCGGTTTGGGATATTGTGATGAACTTGTATATGAAACTTCATATCCTGGAGAAAATACAAAAACTATTATGAAGTGGGACGCAAAGAAATTGCGCTGTCTGTTACATGATAAAGCAATAACTAAAGATGCTGGCAATGTCGTTAAGTCTGTAATTGATATTGAAACATGCCCGGAGGATACTGAAAAGCATTATTTAAAAGTTATATTAAATAATGTAAAAAACAAAACTCTTTTAGAGATAAATGAGATAAAGGAATATTTGTCTATGGTAGCACCAATACCATATCGATCGCATTTTGTTTTTTGTACGAAAATCTATGACTATGCGAGGGAGAATGATTTTCGTATTGACGAATATTATATTTATTTAAACAATGACCAGTTGTATAAACCTTATAAAACCTTTTTATACGAGAAATCAGATGGTAACGAAAGAAAAAAATACGACGAAATAACAGACGTTTCATTTTTTGACATAAAAAATAAAGATAAAATCCTGGCATGGGGTTGGTATGGGATATCACGGTTTGAGAAACAAATCCCCAGAATTTCAAATTATTATAGGGGTATTCGTTTAAGAAAAGGAAATATCCAGATAGGAAATGAGCAAGTATTCATTGATCATAAGATTTCAAAAGATGAAAGGGATAATGCTTATTTTATCGGAGAAATATTTTGCATTCATAACGACTTAATACCCAATTCAAGGCGCGATTATTTTAATGAAAATGAAATATTAGAATCATTTGAACGTGCATTGAAAACGATTTATAGTGAGAAACTGCATAATATTTATTACAAAGCAAGCGCTTATAAGAATGCGATAAAGAAGATAAATAAAGTATCTGAATATCAGGATGAATTTGAAGAAAAAGAACGAACAGGTTTTATTGGCGACGAAAAAGAAACTTTAACAGAGAAAATTGAATCCGCAAGAAGAGATGCCGCTGATTCGGAAAAAAAAATTGAAAAAATTAAAAAAGAAGTAGATAAATCCAATATTGAAAACAATGATACTCTCAAGAAAGTTATTACGTTGATTGAAAAAGAATACAAAAAAGAAAACATCACTCCTGATACTTTTGACAAAATAGACGTGAATGCTATTTCCAAGAAACAACCGCGTTTTGTTGATCAATTTTCAGGATTAAATAAACGCGAAAGAAAGCTTATAGACAAAATACTCTCCATAATAAAGAATACACTGCCTCCCAGCATTTCAGAGGAACTCATAGAAAAAATAAAAGAAGAATTCAAATAGTTCAATGAAGCGTAGTGTATTACTCATAGAGCCAAATTACAAGAATAAATATCCTCCTATTGGCTTAATGAAGCTGTCTCAATATTACAAATTACTTGGTGATAAAGTAACCTTTTTCAAAGGTAACATTTCAGATTTGATTATCAGTAATATTG
>JAISBK010000181.1 GCA_031266255.1 Treponema sp. | reverse complement strand
TATCACTTATAACGCTTTTAAGTATGGTGATTCCAATAATAATTGGAAAGAGGAAATAAAAAAAGAAAATTGGAGCAGTCCCAACTTTACCTAACGAAGCTGTCGAAAAAGTCAATTTTAGCGTTTTCCGATTATTTTAATTCTTTGTATTATAAGAAATTAGAAAAGTCGTTTTATGAAAAACCGAATTAATTCGACAAGCTCAACAGGCCTGTATGCGTTTCGGCGCTAAAGCGCCTCCAGGGTTCCATTTAACTAGGTCGGCTGCGGCCTCCCACGGCTCAACTCCACCCGCATTTTTGCAAGCCCTGGTCTTTGGCAAAGCCAGAGGATTGTTTTTGGTAGCTGCCTTTTCCCAAAATTGTTGGGAAAAGCTCATTTGTTTTATGGACGACGTGGAAGCGGTATCTTGTTTTTATCCCCAGAATACGGATATATTTAACACCAGGAAGCGGGTTTTAAGCCGGCCTCTAGGATGAGCATGAAAAGAAAGTACGGATGTATGATATTGGCATTGCTCCTATTCCCCATGGTTCTTGGCGCTCGGGATAAACGGAACATCCCTGTGGAGCTGTTTTTGATTATTGACGGCTCTTCTGCCCTCAAAAATGCACAAAATGCCGCAGTCCGATGGCTGGAGGAACATGTAGTTGATGGAATACTCCAGGAAGGGGATAGGCTCAGTATCTGGCTGGCCAATGAAAAGGCGGAGTTGATCTTTTCAGATAACCTTAACGGTGTAGGGGATAAGGCACGGATCAAGCGGGTGCTCCAATCCTTGCAACTGCAAGAAGGAGCCGCGAATTTTGGGGGAGCGATCCGGGAGGCTACCACCCGGGCGGCCCGGCTCCAATCTGCACGGCCCATGATCTATACCCTTCTGGTGAGCGGTTCAACTACCGGGCGTTCTCCTTCTTTGGGAGGAGATGCGGTGGGGCTTTTGCGTTTTACCCGGGTGGAAGAATTCTCTGGCTGGCGGCTTACGGTGGTAGGCTTGGGGATGAATGCCCGGGTACAACAGGCTGCAGCCGCGTATATGCGGGAGACCGGTGAATAAGGTTCCAATACCGCTTTGGAGAGGGAAGGTTTCTCAACCATGAACAGACAATTTTTTAGGGTATTGACGGGTATGAGTTTCATTATCGCAGCTCTAGGTATCGGTGCGCTGATTATGTTCCCCCAGTCTTTTCCCCGTATTAAAAAAGGCAAGCAGCAGCAGCAAACCCAGGTCATCATCCCCCAGAAAGTCACCGTGCGATCATCCGGTCAGGGTATGGGAGACGAATATCTCCCTTATGAAGGGTATCTCCGAACCAGGGTGGTCTTGGAGGAGGGAGAAATGCTGGTCAGCATCCTCACCGAGAATTTTGACGGAGCCCCTGGGGAAGAACAGATCATCGCGTATCGGCAACTTACGGAAAAAGACCAAGGGGAAAGTCCTATTTATATCACCTATATTGATTTTGATGAGGATACCCAGCAGTATAGACGGCTCTGGAGTGCCCCCACCGCGGCAACGCAACCAGGAACCCTCTCTCTCTATACCAAGGATTTAATCGGAGACCGGAGTGTCTGCGTGATCCTCGCAGGGATGAACAGCGCAGGAGAACATACCCTCACGGTTTTCAGAAAAAACCAGCAGCAAGCCGCGTCTTTTAATAAAATAGCGGAACTCCGGATCAACGGAACCATTTCCATACGGGAGGCAACCCGCAGCCAAGCATACCAGAACGGTATTGCCCGGGGGCAGAGTTTTCCCCTTGTTACCTACGGTTATGACCGCGCATCCTTTAATACGGTAGATCAGACGGAAATTACCTATACCTATAATTCGGGAACCGGGACCTATGAACAAAGCGCATTTGCCATCATACCGGGAAGCCAGTTAGAACAGCGCCGCCTGCGGGAAGTGGTAAGCGGCGGTTCAAAGTCCTATGAAGACTTTATCCATGGTCTGTGGTACTACGTGAGTCCCTTGGGAACCCTGGATAATCGTCAGTATATTTATTTTGATCCTCAGAACAAGGAACTGATTTTCTTTGGTGAAGAAACCCAGCAAGTGTTTACCTGGCAGAATTCCAATGTAACCCGCTATGGCCTGTATATCGCTAGTCAGAATATATCCGTAACTACCCTCAGGCGTTTCCTGGATATAGAACTTGAATCCCTGGACCGTATACGGGTTAGAGTTTCTGAAGATGTCCGCCTCAAGATCGGGGTGAATACTTCCTGGGATGGGTCTTACCGGAAAGCCGACATCTTAGAAAAGCCGGATACCGAAGCCCTTCCCGCCATACCGTCTTCCATTGATGCGGTGTATACCGGTTCTATAGGAAAACTCCAGTTTTCCCCCAATGGGGTCTATGAACTAAGCTCCGGGGGAAACAGCCGTACCGGTCTTTATGCGTTTTTTTCCATAGCGGATCAGGAATTGCTGGAACTGCGCCCAGAATATACCCTCAAGGGTGCCCGTACCGGGACTTCCTTGCCGGTTTCCCGGGAGACCTACCTGGTAGAGTATGCCCAAAAAACAGAACCAGGGCAAAGCCGGGGAAACCTTACCCTTATTCCGGTACGGATTGGTACTAACGGTATACAGAAACTCCAAAAGACCGCACTGGTTCTCCAAGAGTACGAAGTCCTGGAGCAAATGCCTCAGGTGATCGTTCAGGAAGCGCCTCCTGCCGAAGCAGAACCGGTACCGGTGTTGAGTTTCAGTTCCTCGCCTCAGTATTTCAGCCCTGACAATGACGGGGTTGATGATGAGCTTTTTATATCCCTCGCGGCAAGCGCGGAGATTCCCATTGCATCATGGAGTTTTGAAATCCGGGAACCCCAACCTCCCTTTCAGGTATTTTACCGTATCGAAGGAAAGGGAAGCCCTCCTCAACGTATTACCTGGAACGGGAGAAGCAACAAAGGGGAATTGGTCCAAGCGGCCACGGACTATCCTTTTACCTTTAAGGCAGAAGATAGCCGGGGTAAAGTGGGTTCCATGAACGGTACCATCGGGGTTGATGTGCTTATTATTCGGGAAGGAGACGGCCTGCGGATACAGGTACCTTCAATTATATTCCGGGCAGGGTATGCGGACTTTGTGGGACTCGCCCCGGATATTGCAGCCAACAACATCCGGGTTTTACGGCGTATCGCGGAAATCCTCAATAAATTCCGGGATTACAAGGTCAGGGTAGAAGGCCACGCCAATCGTACCCAGGCGGATGGTACCGATGAAGAACGGAGCGAACTCCAACCTTTGAGTGAATCCCGGGCACGGGCAGTGGTGAACCAGTTGGTTGAATTCGGGGTTACCCGTAACCGCTTAAGTGCCGTGGGTATGGGCAGTACCAAGTCGGTAGTTCAGTTTGAAGACCGGGATAACTGGTGGAAAAACCGAAGGGTGGAGTTTATCTTGATTAAATAGCCTGGAAGCGTACAACCGCGTAAGTTTTGTATGGGGTGTATTAAGGGAGTGTACGATGCTTTCTATAAGCATGAACAAAGGGAGTGCTTGGATACGGTTAGGGCTTGTCTTGGGGTTCTTGGGTTTTGTGGCGCTTACGGAGAGCAGTCCTCAGATCGAGCCTGAGCTTAAGAAACAGGCAAATTTGGGCCTTGGGGTTGAGGGCAATATAAATATCACTAATAAGATAATCTTTGGTCATTCGGTATGTTACGATAAACAACTTTTTACCCATTTCGGACTCGGTTTAATGCTCACCATCAGCAGCGATTTCGGTTCCTTCACCAGTATGGAGCCGGAAGTATTTGGCCGTTGGTATTTTTTTGATATGGGGATCCCGGGAGGTGGCCTGTTTCTCCAAGAAGATATGGGGATACGGCTTACCGTGGATGACTTTGAGGTTACACCGGCTTTTCTGGGAGGATTATCCCTGGGGTTCCGGTATGCTTTTAAGTACCAGGATTATTATGTGGAACCCTATATACGGGGAGGCTATCCCTTTATATTTGGCGTTGGCCTGCGCGCAGGGATTCGTCTTTAATGAACACCCATAACCTCTATTTTTTCGGCTTATGCGTGCTGGGAATCGCCTTGGGGTGGGTGATTCCAGGGTGGGCCGGAGAATCAGACCAGGGGACTTCCTCCTTGGATAGTTCTGCAGGGATATTCTTAGTCAGACATCAAGACAGGGATTCTATGGTATTGGAACAGGACTATCCTGCATATATCCGAACGGCCCTTGAAAGCGCGTTTGCTGCTTTTGCGATAACCAATCATAAGACTATTACGGTTTCTTCAGGACTTACCCCCGAACAGATCAGCGCCTTCTGTCAGAAAGAAAGGGTTCGTTGGGGAATCATGGTTATAACTACCTTGCAAGACGGCATGTTTTCCTGGTATCTCGGCATCTATGATGGGGAGATGCAGTATTTCAGGAGCTATGATTCTTTTGCTACATACGTGGAGACCGGGATTTTTACAACCCAGGTCATAGACAGCGCCGTGGAAAAAATCGTCAAGAATTGGCATGATTCCCTAGCCAGCCGCTGGTTTGACGGAAAAGTAGCGGTTACCTATGGACAGCGGTTTATGGGTAACCAGGATGGGGTGCGGGTTCTATTTGGTTCCCAAGACCATTTTCTTGAGGGGGGTGTCATAATGGATGGGGTACTTACCTCTGTTTTTTATCCCTTTACCCAAGGAATACCCTTGCATGGGAAGCTGGTAAAAGACCGATATTGGCCCCGGTCTTTTGTGTTACCCCAGGGTATTACGGATACGACCGTACTGCTTCCTGCGCTGCAACGAAAGGTTCGGCATAGTCTGGGGTTTGGCTATGAATTCCGGGGAGATTTCTTTGCGTGTCTTGATATGGAATATCGGTTTCATATCCTACAGGACCGGTTGTTTCTCAAGGCTGATTGGGGTATCTGGAACGATACCAGTTCTTTATCCGGGGGAACCCGGGCCTTGCACCAAGAATACCGTTTCGGGGTAGGGGTGTATGTGCAGCCTTGGAACGATGCGGCAGTTCGGTTCTTTGGAGGAACCGGCATATCCCTTGTTACGGCTTCAGGGGACTTAATTACCCTGGCGGATCCCCTGTGGCTGGGGGTGGAATACCATTTCCCCCATTGGGCATTAAAAGCGGAATTCCGGCTTCCTGAGATCCTCGGGTATCGGCGGGATAGGTATGAACCGGATTTGGCAGACTTTAGCTCCTATGGCTTAGTCGGGATACTCCTCAAATGGTAAGACGATTCCTTGGTTTTTGCTTACTTTGCTCTCTTGGGCCTCTTCCTTCTCTTAGCGCGGAAGAACTATCCAGTACCCGGCCCAATGCGGTGACGGTGTTGTATCGTATGACCTTTGATGAGAATTTTTATTTTATTGCCCAATCCGCAGGACCCTATCTCTGGGAGGGTGAAGTGGGTCCTATCGGGGAGCAGGAAGCGTGGTATCTTTCCCTAGAGGCAACCTTGAGCAACATGCCCTGTATTGCCCAAGCCCTGCAGATAGCGGCGGCAGCGGATCCTATTCAGATAGGGGTGGAGGCAGGAATACCCTTGGTGCTTGAAATCCAGATCACCGGTTCTATTGAAACCGCTGAGGTTTTCATAGCCTACCAGATCCGGGAGACCTTTACCGAAAGCGGGATGATCCGCGGTACGTTTAGCAGTACCATTCCTCGACAAGAGGATCTCTTTGCATATTTCTGGTTGTCCCTGGCCGGTGAACTGGATACCTTTGCTATTCGGGTCTTAAAGCCTATGGTGGAAATCCGAGGCAAAAGCGGTACCCTGGTATCAGGTTTTACCCCCTTACCCCAGAAGATCCCCGATTCCGGTTCCCTCTTCCTGGTAAGCCCGATGCCCGGTACGTTTAGCTGGAAAGCCCTGCATAAGGACTATGTACCCTTAGCGGGAACCTTTCTTGCGGAACCGGACCAGCCGGTACTGGAATTGAACCAGCGGCGGTTCTATGCCTTCTCAGTAGATCTGGGGCTGGTCCAGGGCCGTTCCCCGGAACTCTGGTTTTCCTGGCAGCCGAACTACCACGGGTGGCGGTTCAGTGTGGGGTTACAGCAGAAAGTTGTGGGGCTGGTGTATCTGAGCCCGGTTGATTCCCCGGAAATCGATAGGCGTTCTTTGTGGCTCCCCGGGGTGGGGGTCGCATACCGCTTGCCTATCCATGGATCCTACGTGCCTCAGTTGTTTTTCTCGGCAGCCCTCATGGGGAGACTGTACGATGCATCCGGAACCTGGGGGCTGCGTTTGGGTAATGTCCTGTTGAGTCTAGGCTATGATTGGGAAGTCCCTTTGGGATTCAGACTTTTTGTCGAGTTGGGGCTTGGGTTCTCCTTGCAGGATGACTTCATCTCGGCAGATAGGGACCATCTCTTTCAGCCTACCTTAGGATCTATAGGGCAGCTTGAGATACCCCGCTTCAGGTTAGGCATACGGGTCCCCCTAGGAAAAAGAGAGAAAAAGGGGATTGTTGCTGGTCCTCAGTAAAGCCCCCTTTGTACCTTGATCGCAACCTCGTTCGAGGGGGGTGAAAAGTGCGCTTGCTTTTTATCTCCCGCAGGAGTATCATCCTTCAGTAAGTTATCAGGGTATTTGCCTTGGAGTTCGTGTCATTTCATTTTATTTTTTTCCGGTGATATGATTTCCGAAGGTGCGGAGAATGAAGCGCTCAAAGAAGCGTTCGCGGCGCTGCCCGGCAAGGGAGAGGAAACAGCCGCTACCCCGGTAATGATTAATCCCGAGGCCTTGTTCAACGACGAACAGGGGGCATACCTCTATGAAGGTTCTCTGACGACGACGCCTTGCTCTGAAGGGGTCAAATGGACTATTGCCGCCAACCCAATAGAAATGTCAACGGAGCAGATTCAGGCTTTTAAGGCCTTGTATACCGGTAATAACCGGCCTGTTCAACCGCTTAACGGCCGCGTCGTCTATTTTGCAAAATAAACCTGTGTAGAGCGTGCAGACGGACGTTTCCGCCTGCTCCGCGGTGAGGCCATTCTGCCAGCCTCCCGCTTTTGTTTATGCTATATTAACGTGAGTTCGACGGAATATGCGGGGTCCGCGAATGACTCGGGTACATTCGCGGACTTTTTTCTTCTTGTCGAACTCACGTTATGTATGTTCTTTAAAATTCAACCCATCCATGCTCATGTTACCGCCTCCTTTGCCCCATGTTTTACTCCTCAAGTATCTTTTCCAAAAGCCCCTTGATGTCGGCGGTGATTTCTTCAAAGGGGCGGAGTTCTTGGCTTAGAAAAGGCAGCAGGCATAACCCAGGAACCCTGCGTTGCTATACCCCAAGCAGGGTCAAATGCTTCCCGATATGGCTTGCCAGTTTCTCTGCATACAGCCCTGCATGATTTTTCCAGAGCCGGTACAGCAGGTCTTTAAAGGTATAGGTCCCATCAGGGTTCTTTTTATTCAGGATAAGGCCATAAGTTATATGGATGAGTTGCCGGGCATCGTCATCGTCCAAAAGTCCCGGTACTTCCTCATCCTTAAGGGCATCCACCTCAGGGAGCCGGGTCAAATCCGGGGTAACATGGTAGTATGCGGCAGCCTCTTCAAAAACAGAAAGCGCGTACTGGTGAATCTCCCGGTAGAGGGAGGGATCCACCAGGGCAACTACCCGCATGGCTTCAAGCCAGGAAGTACCGGCAGTCTTGACATGAAAGACCCCCCGTGTTTCCCGGCTGATACGGGGAAATACACTGAACTTATCAGAACCGGAATGAATACTCAGCTTGTAGCCAAAATGCCGGGCAATGACCCCATGAATATGCATGTCCGCTTCAAACTGGGCCACATCACCGCGGTAATCAATGCCCTTCTGAAAGGAGCCGCAGAACCGGGGAGCCAGGGTGGCAAAGGAAACCCCGGCATCTATCAGTTCCCGGGCAACAAAGAAGTGTTGTAACGGTGTGGTAGAGGTGGCGGTTTCATCAATGGAAATCTCAAAGTCCGCTTCATAGCGGGTATGCTTAAAAAAACGGGTGTACATATCTTGGGCAAACCCAATGGCAGCCCCGTACACCGTAACGCTTTGCCGCAATGCTTGTTCCGTAAAGGAGAGGGTGATCCCTTCCCCCAGGGTAAAGGTTTGGTTGAGGTATTTGTCCCGATAGGGTTGAGAGAGCGGCAAGGCCGGTTCTGCTACTTCCGATTTGATGTAATCCGAGCAATCCAGCGTAATCATGGAAAAACCCAGGGATAGGGCATACTCCACATCTTCAACGGTTTTAAGGTGATCCCCGTCAGCGCCGAATCCTTTGGTGAACCCCTCCCGGAACACCGCAAAACTCACCGCATCCAATACCTCCTCGTAGGTCCTACCGGTAAGGTTCAATTCCCGCATTGATTGTTGGGCAAAAACCGGGAATACGTCGCAGGTCTCGAAGACCCGGATATGTCCTGGGGTGGCGATTCCCAGACGGTCTCCCACCCCGAAACTCCGATCCCGCGTGAGGCCCCGAACCGGCGCGGTAAAGGGAAAGCGTTTTCGTAAAACCTCGGCATTTTCATGGGTCAGGGGAACCCGGAGCCGCCCGCGGCCTATATCCTGGCCCGTAAATCCCAAGGCATCTGGGGCACCGCCTTCCTGGGGCGCGCAGATAATCACGATTTCATCCGCTTCACGGGCCATAAAGACGACCGATGATCCGGTTGGACGGATGGATTTTTCATACGCATCGAATCCTAAATAGTCCATACTTCCTCCTTATAGGTAGGTATCACTCTAGCATACCGTTTCAAAAAAGTCACAGCGGAGTTTTCTCCCCGGTTACCCCTTGTTTTTTTTATTGATTTAATTTTATCGTTTATTTTGCTATGGCAAAGCAAAAAATAGCTGCCGTTCCCTCGGTTCGCCGGCTTCCTTCGTATCTGCATATTATCCGGCAAGCCCTGCGGGAAGGGAGTCACTATATTTCAGGCACCTTTATTGCCCAGGAATTGAACCTTGAGCCTATCCAAGTGCGCAAAGATCTGAGTATTACCCGCATCAAAGGCAAACCGAAAAAAGGATACCCGGTAGGACCGCTGATTGAGGCCATCGAACAGTTTCTGGGTTGGGATACCATCCGGGAGGTAGTCCTCGTAGGGGCAGGGAACTTAGGAACCGCGCTTTTGGGATACCAGGAATTACAACGCCACGGGTTCCGCGTGGTCGCGGCCTTTGATGTGAACCCTGAAAAAATCGGTTCTCGAATCCACGAAGTTCCGGTTTTTGGGGTGGAGATCATGAAAAGCACGATCCTTACGCTGGGGGTAAAAACCGCGCTGCTTACGGTTCCTTCCGGTTCTGCCCAAGGGATCACGGAAATCCTTATCAAATCCGGCATTGAAGGAATCTGGAATTTTACCAATGTGAAATTGAAGGTTCCCGACACCGTGGTGGTACAAAAGGAAGACCTATCCTCAGGTTATGCCCTGTTCTGCGTCATGATGCAGACACGGCATAAGGCAGCGCAGAACGCGCTGTCCTTGGTACCGGAGCATTGAGTTGCTTAAGGATACGTTGCGCGAAAAAATCCTGGACCAAGCGATCATGCTGCAAAATCGCGTACGGAAAAGACACCGGCACCTTAAAAAATGGGCCAAACACGCAGGTACCGATGCCTTCCGCCTCTATGACCGGGACATACCGGAAATACCCCTGGTTCTTGACTGCTATGGGAATGGGGTTGCCGGCGCGCTGTACCAACGGCCTTATGAAAAAGACGAAGCTGAAGAGCAACGCTGGCTTAGGGCCATGACCGGAGCAATAGCCGCTGCCCTGGAAATTCCGGCAGCCCAGGTGTTTCTCAAAGAACGGAAACGGCAGCGGGGTAAGGCGCAATACCAGGCTTTCCATAATCAGCATGTGATGCAGGATATCCACGAAGGGGGCCTTTGTTTTCGCGTGAATCTTTCGGACTACCTGGATACCGGGTTTTTCCCGGATCGCCGGAAGATGCGGCACTTGATCCGGGAAGAGACTGCGGGCAAACGGGTTCTCAACCTATTCTGTTATACCGGCGCTTTTTCGGTATATGCCGCAGCAGGGGGCGCTGCGGAAATTGATTCGGTTGACCTATCCAAGACCTATCTTGACTGGGCTGCGGTCAATTTCCAGCTAAACCATTTTGAAACGCGTATCATCAAAACCGGTCCCCATAGCTTAGACTACCCTGGTCTTCCCCGGTATAGGCTTATCCGAGGGGATGTGCTCTCTTTTCTTGCGAACGCCGTGGGTAGCCGGCTTTCCTGGGACCTCATCATCCTAGACCCGCCGAGTTTTTCCAATTCCAAGGGTATGCAAAACACCCTGGATATTCGACGGGATTATCCGCGGCTTATCAATCAATGCCTTAGCCTACTCACCCCTGGAGGGAAGCTCTGGTTCAGCGTCAATGCCAAAGGGTTCCATCTCAATCCTGAAGACTTCCCAGGAATCACCCTGAAGGATAGGTATCCGGTGATTATTGATGAAGATTTTCGTGGGAAGCGGATACCTGCATGTTATACTTTTTCTCTGAAGGTATAAGCAACCTTAAAAAAGAGAAAAATACAAAAATAGAACAATCAAGCCGATATAAAATCATGCAACAGCGTATTTGGTTTTTATGTATCCTTTTAGTGGGGATCTCTTTTTCCTGCGTTACCCATCCCGTGATTGAGACGCCGGAAAATCCCGGCTCGAAATCCTTTGTTTCAGAAAGCACCCCAGGGAATGTTCCAGAACGTCCCCTTATACCTCCTGTTCCTGAATACATCATGGGAACAGGCCGTATGGTTTCGGAAACCTTGGTTTCGTTTTTACTTGCTTCTAATCCCGAACTTGAAGAGTCCTTTGTGAAGGTTCTCGCCACGATCTATGTGGAAGAGGCGGATATTGAAGGGGTAAATCATGATGTGGCCTTTGCCCAGATGTGTCTGGAAACCGGATTCCTCAGGTATGGAAACTTGGTAACTCCTGATATGAACAACTTCTGTGGCCTAGGTTCTATAGGCCAAGGACAGCCGGGAGAGCGTTTCCCGGATCCCCGAACCGGTGTCCGGGCTCAAATCCAGCATCTCAAAGGCTACGCCACCGAGGCGCCCCTTAAACGGGAACTGGTAGACCCCCGATACCGCTTCGTTCGCTATGGTTCGGCTCCCAAAATTACCGGGCTTGCGGGAACCTGGTCTGTCGATACATCCTATGGGGACAAGATCAAAAACATCTTGGAACGGCTCTATAAATTCTCATTTGGAGAAGAGGCATAGGGGAAAGGCTTACAAGGCATGAACCGGGAAGGTACCGGTGGCTGGGAATCCCAAGATAGCTCCGGTACCTACCGTTCCCGGTAAATAATACGGCCCCGGTTTAAATCATAGGGGGAGAGGGCAATCCGTACCCGATCACCGGGTACAATTCGGATATAATGTTTACGCATCTTACCGGAAAGATGGGCAAGTATCAGGTGTCCATTTTGATTATCCAGCTCGACCCTAAACATGGTATTAGGGAGGGCTTCCCGGACAATCCCTTCTACTTCAATCGCTTCTTCTTTAGCCACAATAACTCCTTGGCATAGTGAAAAATCTGAGGACCGGCTGTTTTCCGCCAAAATCCTCTTAATAAAACCTTAGTTTTTAACTTGTTCCTTATGCTATATCACGAAGGTAAAAAATGCAAGTCTGACAGGGAAAGTCTCGCGGAGGTTACGCGGGTTTTTCTCTACCGCGTACTTCCCCCATGCTACTTGCCTACACAAAAACGGCTGAACATCACCTCAAGCATGTCCGCAGTGGAAACCTCTCCGGTGATCTCACCCAGGGCATGTACCCCTTCTCTCAGGAAAGGAGCGATGATATCCAGCGGCTCTCCCTGGTCTGCCAAGACAAGGGCCTGTTCTAAACTGTGTATGGCCCCCTGGATAAGCCTTTGCTGCCGCTCGGTACCTATTCCCGGTGTGTTTTGCCGAGGGTTTCCCCCTTCCATTCCCCCCAAGGCCAGGGCTAAGCGTGCGGCTATGACCGAGCCTAAGGCCGGTATGCCGATTCCGTTTTTTGCACTGATCCCTAACGCATCCTGGGGCAGGAAACCGGGTGTTGCGGGTATAAGGTCAATCTTGTTCCACAGGAGGATGATTCGATTCAGGTCATCCGGGAGTAAACTGCGGTCCAAATCCGCTGAAGGACAGGAACCATCAACCACATAGAGCACGAGATCCGCTGCTTTGAGCAGGTTCCGGCTCCGTTCCATGCCGAGTTGTTCTATATCCTCCCCTAAGCCGGATTCACGGATCCCCGCGGTATCTACCAACCTGATGGGTATGCCTTCAATGGAAATCCACCCTTCTATCCAGTCCCGGGTAGTACCGGGTATGCTGGTAACAATGGATCGTTCTTCTTTGAGCAGCAGGTTGAAGAGGCTGGACTTTCCCGCATTAGGCCGCCCGGCAATAACCACCAAAGCCCCTTCATGGTACAACCGTTCCATACGGTACGAGTCGGCCAGCATCCGAAGCCTGACCAGGGCTTCTTCTGCCAAGACGCGATCAGGCAATCTACCGGCAGCCTCGTCGTCCCCCTGGGCATCCATAAACTCATCCTCAGAATAGTCCAAAAAGAGTTCCGCTCCTGCCAGCACTTGCACCAAGCAATCGTTGATACTGCGGATTTCCTGTTCCAGGCTGCCGGCTAAACGATTCACCGCGTGGTTTCGTGCCTGATCGGTCTTAGCAGAAACCAGCTCCATCACCGATTCTGCCCGGGTAAGGTCCAGTTTACCCTTCATAAATGCCCGGAAGGTGAATTCTCCCGGCAGGCTATCCCGAAACCCCGCGCTATGGAGCGCCCGCATCACCCCCTGTACCGTGGCAATACCGCCGTGACAGGAAATATCCGCGGCATCCTCACCGGTATAACTGTGGGGGCTTCGGTATACTGAAACTAAGACTTCGTCGATTTTTTCATTTCCCGTTCCTGGGGATGCAGCGGGTTTGTCCAAGATCCAACCGTAAACCAGGGTATTTCCCTGAGCCTCCATGAGCTTGTGAGGACGGGAAAAAACCGAAGCTAACAAGGGTATGGCGTCTTTTCCCGAGGTCCTGATGATGGCTAGGGCACTGGCAATCAAGGGGGTGGCCGGCGCCGCAATGGGCGCGTCATCACCGTAGGTATACAACAAAGGATTCATATTGAGATAGTATAAAACACTCTTTATGAACTGTATACCTGGATTCCTTGAGGTGAAGCACCGGTACACTCAGGAA